>JAPOPM010000181.1 GCA_026712905.1 Deltaproteobacteria bacterium | reverse complement strand
GCGATGTGTGCGGTGTCTGTGCGGTTCGTGAATGTCCCGCTACTGACCGGAACATCATCAAACCGCAAGTCGGGGAAGTCGTCCCTCGTCGTCAGGTTCATGACCTTGGTGAAGACCACGTCAATCGTCATGTCGTCGAGACTGAAGTTGAGGGTGGCGTCTCCCTGAAGCGGCTGGACGGCACCGTGCCTGGTGTGGCCGAGCATCACGCCCTCCCAGGTGGCGTTGCCTGCAGGAGCCCTCCCAGTCCGTTTACCGAAAGAGAGATTGTAGGCCGTCAGTACATTTACTGTGTCAGGCTTTTTGGCGCTGGCAATAGTCGTCTCAATAGCGCTGTAATCCAGCCAAGCCCCGTAATGGGAAGTTGTCCATACGACTCCCTGCCGAGTCGCCGTGGCGTTGTAGTCGGCCAAGCCAATGCCCTTGTACATGCGGACACCGGATCGCTCGATGTCTGGATTGGTCGCCACCCTGACAAGGTCGACAAGCGCATTGTCAGGCTCGAACAAGGGCACACCGGTTCGCGTGCAAGTGTTTGTGTCGGTGATGCATTGATACTCGGTGAGAGAAGGCTCATCTTGCCCTTCGATGGACAGCACATCGCTCACCATCAGCGTGTCGGATCTGGCAATGACGCCGGCGATCCCTCCGACCACCTCCGCGTGCCCAAGGATCTCCAACGCCGCTTTCCTGTCGCTTTCCGAACAGGCAGTCAGCAAAACCACAAGCGCGAGCGCCGCACGCCACATAAGGAGCCGTCCTTTCCAGACGGAGCGTTGGGACACTCCGGTCATCTTGGCGAGTCTTCCAGACTTATACAACGGCGGTGACCGTGGTGCAAACTGCCGCTGGCGGACGGGGGGATTGACGGGTACGGCTTGAGTGTCTTACCCACTACTGTTTCGTGTACGCGTTGGTGGAACTCAGTGTTTTCTCCAGCGTTTCCCATCAGTGAGTCTGTGTAGGTGACGCCCCGGCTTCCCTTCAACGGATCCCGATGGCCACGGTTTCCCGCCTTCAACGGTACTATCACGGCGCTACGACTTCCTGCCCCCCGGCATGCCCTTGGTCCTGCCGGGTTCGTGTCCGCCCGTATGGCGCTCCCGCCGCCGTACAGGCGCGAGGGAGCCGGTCTGGGCGACGTGAGGCACCATCCTCACGAAGGCAAGTGAGGGTTAGGGAGCACAGCGTTACGCTCGGTCCGGCTGCCCCTGGCCGCTCTTCGACTCGAAGCGGCGATTTCTCATGGATCCTCCGGTGTGTCCATGCGGTAGCCGACCCCACGCTCGTTAAGGATGTAGACCGGGCGGGTGGCGTCATCGCCAAGCTTTTGGCGGAGCTTTTTCACGAACGTGCGCACAAGATCTGGGTCACCGGCCTCAAGACCGCCCCATACTTGGCGGATCAGGTAGTCGTAGGTCTTGACCCGCCGCGGGTTGCAGGAGAGCACCCGTAAAAGCTCGAATTCGGTCGCTGTAAGTCGAACGGAACGTCCGGCCACGGTTACCCGACGCTCTTCGTAGTCGATGGCGAGATCTCTCAGCACGAACGGAACCGGTTCGGCCCGTCTACGCAGAGCCGCTCCGATCCTCGTGGTAAGTTCCGTCGGCGAGAAAGGCTTGACGATGTAATCCACGGCTCCGATTTCCAACGCCCTTGCGGTGGTCTCATCCCTCCCGTAGGTGGATACAACAATGATCGGAAGATCAGCCAAGTCACGGAGGCTTTCCATGAGCTCGGCTCCATCGGTCCCAGGCGGCAGGTCGAGCAGGATGAGGTGGGGCTTCGCGGTCCGGATGATGCCGGACAACTCCTGATGGCCGTCGGTGACGATCGGGGAGTACCCCGCCGCCCCAAGCGCGTCTCGTACGAAACGCAACGTCCGCAGGTCGTTGTACACCACGAGAATGGGCTTCGACTCGCTCCCTTCTCGAGGCGATCCGGGAGGAATCCGGGCCGAGTCGGCGACGTCGCCGGTCTCTTCTGCCACTGGAACAGTGAACGTGAAGGTCGCGCCCTGATTCACCCCGTCGCTCAAAGCTCCAATGCGGCCCCCGTGTGCCTCTACCAACCCCTTGCAGACAGCGAGCCCCACATCGGACCCCTGGAACCCATGGTCCGCTCTGGCGCCAACAAACCCCGTGTACTTCCGAAGAAGACGCGGTAGCAACTCTGGTGGCACGCCCCGGCCCTCACCGGCGATCGAGATCATCACGTGTACGCCATCGCGCGCCGCCGCCACCCGTAGGGTAGACGATTCGGGAGAGTACCGGGCGGCGTTGGAGAGGAGGTTGCTCAGGACCTGCACGATGCGTTGTCGGTCGGCCATCACCTTTGGTAGGTCGGACGGCAGGTCTATAAGCACCGTGTGCCGGCTGCCGCCGCCCAGGAACGTGCTCCTCGCCTGGTCCACCAGGGCGGTTACCTGCGAGGGCTCGGGCGTCACCGACAGCGTGCCAGTAGCGATGCGGCCCGCGTCCAGCAGGTCGGTGATGAGCGCACGCATGCGGTCGGCCTGCTCGTCGATGATTTGGAAGAACTGGAGCATCTCGGCCGGGTCCAGGCCCGGCGAGGCGGCTAGCACCGCTGCCGCGGAGCCCTTGATTGAGGTCAGCGGGGCGCGTAGCTCGTTGCTCACCATGTCTATGAATTCGGTCTGCAACCGTTCCAACTCCTCCAGCGGCGCCAGTTCCTGCATGGTGACGGCCACCGACTCGACTTCACCGTCTCCGGAACGGATCGGCGTGGCGTTGAGCAGCGTGGTGACGCTCCGGCCGTCGGGAACCTGGAGGACTATCTCCTCGGCCCGCAAGGTCTCGGCAACGTTCAGCGCCCGTGCCAGCGGCCATTGATCCAAGGCAAACTCCGGCCCGTTGGCACGTCGGCATGTCAGCACCTCAAGCAACTCTTCTGGAGACCGGCCCGGCATCTGTAGCTTTTCGAGGATCCGCTTCGCCTCCCTATTCAACGACACCGGCTTGGCGTTCCTCGCATCGAACACCGCTATACCCACCGGGGAGGTGTCGAACAAGGCTTCCAGGTCGGCCCGCGCCCGCTGTTCGTTGTGGTACGTGCGGGCGTTGGTGATAGCCGCCGCCGCCATCGACGCGAAGAGCACGAGGACCTCTTCGTCTTCGCTCGTGAACTCCCGTCCGTCTTCCTTTTCGCCGAGAAAGAGATTACCGACACGATCACCTCGGTGTCGCATGGGCGTTCCTAGGAAAGTCTTCGAACGCATCATCTCTGCAGAGTAGCCTAGCGAACGGACATAGGCCGGCAGGTCTGTCAGCCTGAGCGCTACCGGAACGTCTCGAAAATGTTCAAAGAGCCTCGGCCCGTCGGGCCAGTCCGCCAGTTCCTGGTGCTCTTCCGAAGTAAAGCCAGCGGTGATGAAATCCTGGAGTTCCCCCGCGCAGTCGATGGTGATGATGACGCCGTAGCGGGCGCCGGTCAGCGTGCGCGCGTTTTCGACGACCTCCTCCAGGACGGTGTCGGGGTCGAGGCTCGCACTGATGCGCATAATGGCGCCACTCAGTCGTGAGATTCGATTCCCTAGCACGTCGTTCTCTTGATTCGCTTCGTCTGACTTCTGCCGTGTTCCATACCTACAGGGATGACACGATTCGCTTGCACCACGGGCAAGGTCGATAGATGTACCAAACTACGGTAGCGCGCGGATCCGTTGAAATCAAGGCGAGCATCATAGATGACTTTTCTACGAAGTTCACAATAACACCACATCCGTGGCCTTGACACCCTTGCCTAAATGGAGATCAACATCCCGGAAATGTTCGGGAATCATCTTCCCTATAGCGGGATCGAGAAGACCCCCCGGACGGACGGTTCGTCTCACCGGAGGAGGGAGCGGTGCCCTTCTCACGGGTGATGGGAATCCAACGCCGCGCATCGCCCGGGCGTATCTGTTCGCCGTCCAGCAACTCCGGGTGCTCGACCATCAGTGCCTGGAGTTCGTCCTCCGTCTGTCCTGCAAACTAGGACCTCATCGCGCGCGCCCCGATCTTGCCGTGGGGGAGCTTTAGTTCGTGGCCCCAAGGTCGAACGAAGTTGGACCTCATTACGCCTACCGACGTTAGGAGGGCTTGTGGAGCCTGTCAGGCGGATTCACACGATGTTGGCTGCGATGCTTTCGGCGACCCGCGCCGCCGCCTCGTGCATGGAGTCCCGTGCCAGATGCGCATACCGCGCGGTGGTTTCGACATGGGCATGGCCAGCAGCTTCCCGATCACGGGAAGGCTCTCGCCGAGCGCCAACGCGCGCGAGGCGAAGCTGTGGCGGAAGTCGTGAAGCCGGACATCCCGCAGTTTCGCTCGCTCGCGTACGTGAGTGTCGACGAATCGCGGCCGTTCGCCTTTCTTCCGGCCTTGTATCACCCAGGGATTGCCCTCGGTGCGCGGAATGCCCGCCAGCACACGCGCGGCCTCGGGCGACAGCGACACCGTCCGCGCGCCCGTCTTGGTGTCGACGAGATGCAGTTCCATGGTTTGAGGTCCACGTCCTTCCAGCGCAGCGTCAGGATCTCGTTCTTCCGGTATCCGGTCAGCATCAGGAGCCGGATCGCCGCTGCGGCATGCACCGGGATGGCGCCGCTCGCCTCCGCCTCGCCGAGCGCACGCCCAAGCCGGCGGAACTCGGCCGTGGTGAGGAACCCGCTCGCGCGTCCGCTCCCGGTATTCGGCTGGCGCCAGCACGGGTTGCTTCCGTCGGGCAGGAGGCCCCAGGACTCGGCCATGTTGAACATCCGTGACAGGAGGGTCAGCGTCCGGTTCGCCATCACCGGTGTCGTCCGCATGGCGTAGTGCAACTTGCGTACATCCTCTCGCCGGACGCGACTACGCGGCAGCTTCCCCAGCGCCGGCACGATGCGCTTCCCCGCTCTTCGGCGGTACGCCATCACGGTGTTCGGCTTGCAGTGCTCCTCCGCGTACTCCCTGAGATACCGCGCGGCCAGCTCGGCTACCGTCGGTTCGTCCGCGCGCTTCGCCGCCAGCGGCTCCGGCTCCTCGCCCGCGATGATCAGCGCCGCGCGCCGCCGCCCCTCCTCGGGCGTGATCACTACGTGCCGGCCCACCGTCAGCCGTTTCGCCGAGCCGCGGGCGCGCGTATGCACGATGTAGTGTTGCGCGCCGGTGGGGTAGACCCTGACGCCGAAGTCCGGCTGCTCGGAGTCCCAGAACACCGTGTCCCTGTCCACCTTCACGACCTCGTCTCGAGTTTCGCCATCGCGCTCCCCCGTCCCGCCTCAAGCGGCGTCCGCGTCCGGCCCGAAGATGTCGGCGCCGAGGCTGCCGCCGACCTTCGCTGCCGCCGCCTTCTCGGTGTCGCGCGCCAGATGTGCGTAACGCGCGGTCGTGGCCGCTCTCACGTGACCCATGAGCTTTCCGATCATGCTCAGACTCTCCCCGAGCGCCAGCGCACGGCTCGCCCAGCTGTGCCGAAGGTCGTGGATGCGCACGTCCTCCAGTTCGGCCTTCGCGCGAAGGCGCACCCACACCGTGTCCACGTCGACCATATGGGTGCCGGCCTTCTTGCCCGCGATCACCCAGGGATTGTCCCCTTTCCGGGGAATCCCGTTGAGCACCGCCTCGACCGCCGGCGTCAGCGGAACGCTCCGCGGTCCCGTCTTCGTGTCGCTCAGCCTCAACTCGCGCGCCGCCCGGTCCACGTCGTCCCACCGGAGTTGCAGGATCTCGTTCTTCCGGCATCCGGTCAGTATCAGCAGGCGGAGCGCCGCGGCCGCCGAGGGTCGCACCGAGCCGGTACCCTCCGCCTCCTTCAGCACCCGGCCAAGTTTCCGGTACTCCTCCGGCGAGAGGAACCGCTCCCGCCTGACTTCCTTGTACCGGCGCACCGCCCGACATGGGTTCCGGCCCGGAGGCGCCAACTCCCACGTCTCGGCCATTGAAAACATCCGCGACAGGACGTTGACCGCCGTGTTCGCCGTCTGCGGCGTCTCGCGTAGCCGGTAGTGAAACTGGGCGACCTGCGACCGGTCCACCTCGGTTATGGGCAGTTCACCGAGTTCGGGCAGAATGTGGCGCTGGATGATGTGGCGGTAGCTTGCTTGCGTCCTCTTCCGGCAGTTGACCGCCACATGGCCCTGCATGTAGCGCTCCGCCAGACCCGCTACCGTAAGTTCCGGCTCCACCGGCGCTGGAAACGGCTCCAGACCCCGCTTGATGCGGTCGATCACTTGGGCGGCCTGCTTGCGGGCGTGGTCTGCCAACAGTTGACCGTGGCGTCCGAGGGTGACGCGTATTGGACCCCGCGGGCCGCGTGTCTGGACCACGAAGACCTTGCGGCCGCTGGCGTAGACCCTGACGCCGAACCCGGCCAGGTCCCGATCCCAAAAGATGGCCTCCCTGCCGATTGCCGCCAGGGCGTCGATAGTACGTTTGGTGAGTTTCCGATCATTCTTCGACGACATCGCGTGACTCCGGTTGGTGAAGTCCTAAAACTAGCTGGAAAATGGAAGGGGGTGCATCCTGGTTGAGGAAGAACCAACCGGCGCGGGTAGAGGCCGGCGCCTAGAAGGAGGCACGCCATGGCGAAGAGAGTACCGGGATCGATGCGCACGCGCAAATCCCTTTCGGAGCTGATCGAAGGACGGCTGTCATGTGCGGACGGGAGAGGCGAGTTGGTGAAGCTGGCGAGGCGTCTGATCATAGAGGAGACGTTGGAGGCGGAGAGCCGCAATGCCTTGGGACGGGACTACTACGAGCACGGGGCGGCCGAGGGCCAGGGATGGCGCAACGGGGTTCGGCCGGGGCGGCGGAAGGGGTGGTGGACTACGCGGCGCCGCAGATCACGGGGCGGGAGGAGCCTTTCCACTCGGAGATCCGGGAGACCCTGAAGGGGCGCACCCAGGCGTTGGAGGACCTGGCCGTGGAACTTCTGGCGCGGGGTCTTTCGGTGCGCGACATCGAAGACGCCTTCAGAGACGAGAGCGGGCGGTCGTTGCTGTCGCAGACAGCGGTCTCGGAGATCGGTGAGCGGCTATGGGCAGACTACCAGGAGTTCGCCAGCCGCGATCTCTCGGAGTACGGCATCGTCTATCTGTTCGTCGACGGCATAGCCGAGCGCATCCGCCCCGGGCAGAAGCGCGAGCCGATGCTGGCGGCCGCTCACCGCTTGAGGAATCTCGTGGCCAAGACGCCCGAGGATCTGTGGCCGGAGTTCAAGGCCCGGGTCTCAGCCGCCTACCAAGCCCCCTCCCGTGCCATCGCACGCGAACTCGCCGCGGGTGTGGTCGCTGACTACCAGACCGAACTGCCCACCGCCACCGCCTGTTTCATGGATGACTTCGAGGCCTGCATCGCACACCCAGAATGCCCATCACCCATCGCCGTGCCATCCGTACCACCAACCTGCTGGAGCGCCTGTTTGTCGAGGAACGCCGGCTCTGATCTCGAACGCCGCCAGATGCGCGCCGTCAGAGAAGAACTCGATCATGAATACCAAGCCCACAACGGCCTCAACCCAACCGCCTCGGCCGATGCTGCCCCCATCCAATTATCCAGCACTTCTCGGACTTGACCGACACGCCCTTGAGGTTCGTGGTGAGCAAGTAGATCGCGATGGCCTATGTGCGATAACCGAGCTTTGAGCCTTCCATCCCGGTGCCGGCCTTGAGCGAGAACATACGCTTGCTGCTACCCTTCACGCAGACTCGGCAGCGATGCGTCATGGTCTTGTGCTTGATTCTACTCTGTACGTTGTCAGTTCCGCAGTAGGGGCAGATCGGCCCCTTGGGCCATCTGACTTGCTCGAACCACTCGCGGTCCGTGTCTTCGGTGGAAAGCATGTCCATCAGTTCGACGAGGCTGATCGCTTTGCGGTAGGATTTTCCAGGGGCTTTCTGACTCTTTAGAGGCCGCGCACTGCCGACATCTCCAGACTCCGCTAAGGTCCAACCAAACGCCACGCTCCGTTGACGTGTCGCAAGGAACGTCGCCACTCGTACGCCAGGTAATTCAAGATCCAGTGCGACGAAGGGAGCGGGACTATGGCCTTGGTGAGGGCCTGCCCCGACGAATGGACGGAGTTGGCGGCATAGCCGGGAATCGCTGTCCCGCCTTCCGGGCATCCCGACGGTTGGAAGGGAGGGACCAAGATGGGCACGAAGTGAAGGACGAAGCGTTGACGAGGCATCACCGTGCCTCATCCCCATTGGTCCTCGATTGACATTGACCCTGCGCGTTGCTACGAGTAGCCGGGCTGCTTCTTGCCAACACCCAGCGCGCAGGGGCCCCGAGCAAGCTGGCCTTCATGCAGCCGCTCGCCCCTGACAAACTGGCGCGGCATCTGGTGCACACCGGCTGGTTTCGAAAGTATCGATGCGATCACCGGATGAACGGCGGAACTCTTGACCGTCTCCCTGAACGTCCTGACGGATCTCGTTGTCTCGGTATCGGAGTCCGAACGCTTGTCCCTTCCCGCGCTGTTCGCGGCCATGTCGCGATCGAGAGTATCGCGGTTTCCTGCGCTGAGGTCTCATCAACGTCCTGCGTGGCACATGTTTCTGGTTCAGCTCGGAGCCTTGGCGCTGTGGAAGGCGGGACGGACGGAGTTGTCCGGGGACTCTTCGGTGTGGGCCGGGCTGCTCCGCGGCTTGACCCCGGACCACCCCGGCGATGAGCCTTGGCGCATGGTTGTGGAAGACCGGACGCAGCCCGCTTTTCTCCAGCCGCCTGCCCGTGACAACCTGCGGTGGTGGCCGGTGGAGACTCCGGACGAGCTCGATGTGCTCATCACCGCGCGAAACCATGACCTCAAGCGGACCGTAGCCCGCTCTGCGGAGATTGACGACTGGCTGTTCGCCTTGGTTTCGCTGCAGACGACCGCCGGTTACGACGGGAACCGAACCTACGGAATCGCCCGGATGAACGGAGGCTCCTCCAGCCGGCCGATGTTGGCGCTGGCGCCTGCCGGCAGCGCCAAGAGTCACGGGCCGAATCCGAGCGAGTGGTGGTCCCGTGACGTCCGGCGTCTTCTGGCGGACCGCGACGGCAGTCCCCGGGGCAAGGAGACGGCGCTCCTCTGGTGTGTGGACTGGCCCGACGGGGAGCAGCTGAGTCCGCACGAGCTCGACCCCTGGTTCATCGAAGTCTGCCGGCGAGTGAGGCTCGTCGACAACGCAGGCGGCCTATCGGCGATCCGGGCGAGCTCCATCGCGGCGCGCGTCGATGCAAAGGCGTACCATGGCAACGTCGGGGATCCCTGGGCGCCGGTACATGCGGCGAGCGGGAAGAGCCTGACGCTGAGCGCCGGCGACTTCGGATACAAGAGGCTCGCGGAGATCATGTTCGGAGGCGAGTGGCACGTGCCGCTTCTGGCGACGCCCGCGCCGGACGACGCCGCAAACGACATGGTGCTCGTGGCCGAGGCGTTGGCCCGCGGGAATTGCAGGACGGACGGTTTCAAGAGCCGCGCGGTGGCGGTCCCGTATGGCGTGGTTCGGCTTCTTCGGTCCGCAGCCGCCGCGGAAGTCTCGAAGGTGCAAATGGAGGAGATCGCGGCGTTCGACCGGGCCTTGCGGGACGCCGTGGCTCTATTCGCGGCGCGAGGGACCTGGGAAGGCGTGAGACCCGCGAGGTATGCGGTTGCGGCGCCGGCGAGACGCCGATTCGACCGCGTGGCCGACACGTTGTTCTTTCCCCACCTTTGGCGGCGGCTCGGGGCCGGGAACGACGGCGAACCGGAGGCCATCGAGAGAGCGGGGCACGATTTCCGGAAGGCGCTCTTCGACGCGGCGCGTACCGAACTCGCCGATTCTCTGCGGAACGTGCCGTGTTCGACGATACAACGGCCGAGGGCCGAAGCGCGGGCGTGGACCGCCTTTCACGGACGGGTCCGGAGGCGCTTTCCGCGGATCTACGAGAAGATGGACGACGGCAGTGCCAGGATTCGAAGGTCCGGTTGAGGAAACCGCCGAGGGCGCGGCCCGGATGCTCCAGAGGCTCCCGCCTCGCAGGCTGGCCGAACTGCGCCGCATGGAGACGCCGGCCGCGGCTCCGCTCTTCTGGCTGCTGGCGGCGCGCTACCCCCGCACCATAGGCCAAAGACCTGATGAATGGGCCGCCGTCATTCGCATTCTCGCCATGCTGACCGGACGAGGCGGACCGGCGCACCGGGGGTTTCTGCACAGCGCCGAGCACCGGTGGGGAGAAGTCCTTTGCGACGGCGGCGACCGGACATGGCCCTATTCGGCGGGCTTCCGTCCCGTGATCAGCGAGCAACGGCTGGCACACCTGATTGCGGCGCGGGGGGAGCAGAGGAGGGGTCTCCTGGAGCGCATCGCCCGCGTGATCGCCCGTACGCGCCGACACGGGGTGAACGTGGTCGACGTTGCACGGACGCTGCTGGATCCCGGCAGCGACGTTGGACGATTCCTGGCCGGACCATACTACCGCAGGCTGGACGTGGCCGTGCGCAAGCGCGAAGCCGGGCATGAAGGAGAGGAGGAATGACCGAACCGCGTTTCCTGCAGATCCACACCCTGAGCCAGTACACGGGCGTCCTGTTGAATCGCGACGAAACCGGGCAGGCCAAGCGGCTGCCCTATGGCGGGGTTTCACGCACGCGCATCTCGTCGCAGTGTCTCAAGCGGCACTGGCGTGTTGCCGACGACCCCCATGCCCTGGACCGGATAGACGGCGCGGAAGCTGCGTTCCGCTCGCGCGAGCTGGTGACGAAGAAGGTGATGGAGCCGTTGCGTACCCGCTTTCCGGACGACGTGCTGGAGGCGCTGGAGCCGGAGATCCAACGGGCCGTCTACGGGGAGAAGGGGGTTACCAGGCAGAACCGCCAAACGCTTCTGCTTGGAGCGCCGGAGATCAGGTGGTTGGCCCGCGAAGCCGAACGCATGGCGGAGGAAGCGGGCGGCAGGCCCGCCGCGGCCGAGGAGGCGGTTGCGGTATGGCGGAAGACCTTTCACCACAATATCCGCGCGATGCGGGACGCCGCGACACTTCCGGCCGGACTGACGGCCGCGCTCTTCGGGCGGATGGTGACATCCGACGCCGATGCCAACATCGCCGCTTCGATTCACGTCGCCCATGCGTTCACCGTGCACGGGGAAGAGGCGGAGAGCGACTACTTTACCGCTGTGGACGACCTTTCCGACGCCGAGCCGGGGGCCGACACCATCCAGGAAACGGAGCTTACCTCGGGCCTCTTCTACGGGTACGTGGTGGTGGATCTGCCGGGGCTTCTCAAGAACCTGGGCGGAGATGCGGACACCACCGCCGCGGCGGACATGGCCGGCGCGGTCCTGCACAACCTGGTCTACCTTGTCGCGGAGGTCTCGCCGGGGGCGAAGCTCGGGTCCACGGCGCCCTACGGCCGCGCCTCCCTGATGCTTCTGGAGAGCGGGGAGCGGCAACCGCGCGCGTTGTCCGAGGCGTACCGGAACCCCTGTGCGCCGGACGCCCGGGCCGCGGCGGATGCGATGGCCCGTCACCTGCATCTGCTCGACGAGGCATACGGGACCGGTGAGGAACGGCGCGTGATGGCGCTCGTCCCGGTCGAGTTTCCAAGGGCGGAGCAGGGAACCCTGGCCGACCTCGCTGCCTGGGCGAAAGCGCTTCCGGGAGCGTTCAAGTGATCCATCGGTGGCTCGTGATTCGCCTGGATGCGCCGCTGATGGCCTTCGGCGGCGTGGCGATCGACCAGGTCGGGCCGACGCGGGACTTTCCGGCCGCCTCGATGCTCACCGGGCTTCTCGCCAACGCGATCGGGCTGTCCTGGGCGGACCGGGCGGCGCATCAAGCCCTGCAGGACCGGCTGGTCTTCGGCGCGCGGCATGAACGGGGGTCGGGCGCCGCAGGCGCGCTCACGGACGGCCAGAACGCCAAGCTCTCCAAGACAGACCAGGGCTGGACGACCTTCGGAGTTCCCGAGGGACGCAGGGGCTCGAGCCACGATGCGCCGCACCGTCGCGCGCGGGACTACCTGACCGATACGGTAGTGCGGGTGGTGCTGCGGCTCGATCCCGCCGGCCCCGAACCGACGCTCGAGGTCCTGGCCGAAGCGCTCGACCGGCCCGCGCGCCCGCTGTTCATCGGGCGCAAGCCGTGTCTGCCCGCCTGCCGCTTGAGGGACGGCTGGACGGATGGGGACACGGCCCATGCGGCGCTGTGCTCGCTCCCGGGTCCAGGGCCGTACCGTGCGCTGTGGCCGGTTGGCGAGGGGCCGGAAGCCGACGCGTCGGTCGACGGCGTGTTCGAGCTTCCCGACACGCGCAACTGGCGCACGGGGCTGCACGGCGGGTTGCGCCGCGTCGTCCGGGGTTTCGTCACGGGGGCCGGTCCGTGAAACCCCTGTACCTGATCAGGGCGCCCGTGGACATGGCCGGGCTGGCGCGTTGCGCCGGCGAGCGCGGTTGGTTGCGCTACCGTGGCCACGAGGTCGGGTTCGACGAGGGCCGTGCGCTTCATCACGTGGTGAGCGAATCCTTTGGCCCCGGCGGGCTTCGGCCGTTCCGTTTGCTGGTCCCGCCCGGAAGCACGGTGGGGAGCCTCTACGGCTACAGTCGGAGCGACGCGGAGACCTTGCGGCGTACCGGCGGCGTGTACGCCCTTCCGGAGCATCTGGGGGTCCTGGACATGGAACAGCTGGTGGGGAAGGCCATGCCTGGGTCGTGGAAGGCGGGCCAGCGAATCGGCTTTGACCTCCGCGCGCGGCCCGTCCGCAGGCTGAGCGACAATCTCGGACGCGGACCGTTCCGGAAGGGAGCCGAGGTGGATGCCTTCCTCGTCATGGCGCTGCGGCGATTTCCGGACGATCCCGCGGGCACGGCCGGCAGCGGCCGCACGAGAGAACCCGTCTACCTCGACTGGCTCGCGGAGCGGTTGGCCCCTTTCGCCGAGCTCGACCGTCAGGGTACACGCCTCGTCCGTTTCCAGCGCGCCCGTGTGTCGCGCGGGAAAGGTCCGACCGAGGGGCCGGACGCAACCTTTCATGGCGTGCTGAGCGTAAAGGACCCGGAACGATTCTCCGCGCTGTTGGCGCGGGGAGTCGGGCGGCATCGCGCCTACGGCTATGGGATGCTTCTTCTTCGTCCGCCAACAGGTAGCGCCGGGCGGGCGATTGCTTTACAAACTCGATAAAGTTCGGTGTTAATCTCCGGTTCCCCGCGTGTGCGGGGATAGACCCTTGTGTTACCCTCGCAGGGTCGTCATGATTCCCCACGTCGGTGGGGATAGAGTTTCGCACCGGATCGGCCGTTCGACGTGATTCTGTGGTGTGGCCCGCGAACGTTTCGGCCGAGGCAAACCTTGGCGCTGCCGTCCGAAGGATCCCGAAAGCCGGCCAACGGGTTCGTGGGCCGAACAGGACAGGGTTGAAGGTCCAATCCGTTGTGACGTTGACACCCCCAGGCCGCGGAAGTGTGGAAACCGGACCTCCACACCGGTCACCGTTTCATGTCGCGGCTCGTTTCATTCTCTTGTATGGTACCCGGCGCAGGCGATCGTCAAGAGGGAGTTCCGAACAGGGGTCGAGCGCTGTCATGCGTATGAACATAGCCAATGCGGCCACGCAATAGGTAAAACCTACACTTACCTACACGTCTGCCCACTCATGCGGCGGGCTACGCAGGATTGCGGAAGGAAAGACCTCACCCTCGCCGCCGCATCGCTGGCCATCGGCCGCAACAAGACCTCTCTGCAGCAGTACGTGGACCGCGGCGTGCCCGCAGTGCTGGGCTATCGCGACAGCGAGACCCTGGCCGAACGGCTCGGTCGTCAACCGCTTCTTCCTGTCTCCGTCAGTTGCCGGAACGCCGACAGGACTTCGCTTGCGGTCCCCGTCGAAACCCGCGCCAAACGCCCCGTCGCGGGGGTTGTCCCGCGGCGCTCCTCCATTTGACCGGACAGCCGGACGCAGGCCGCCGCGGCTCCGAGGCCTCCGTGCGGCGGGCTCGGGCTCCCCGGTCGGACCAGCCGCACAGCGGCGCCGGCCGCATCAACGGAACTCGAACTCCTCATTGTGAATGCGCCGCGCGGACACACCCCGTTTCGCGAAACCGTCCGAGACGGCCGCGACCATCGGTTTCGGACCGCAAAGATAGTAGCTCCAGTCCGTCAGCGCCTCGCCAAGGTCGGCCCGGATGGCGTCCGCGTCGATCCGCGCCCCGGCGTCGGAAGTGAACAGGGTGATCGTCACGCCTCCCAGGTCAGCCGCCCGCGCCTTTAGTTCGCCGAGGAAAAGCGCTTCGCTCGCGGTCCTCACGCAGTAGTAGAGGCGCACGGTCTTGCCATGCCCCGGCGCCATCGTGCGCAACACGGACAGGAAGGGAGTGATCCCGATCCCCCCTGCCACCCAGACCTGTTTCTCCGAACCCCTCAGAGGGCTGAAGCGTCCATAGGGACCCTCGATGGCGACATCGGCCCCCGCACTCAGATCGTCACGCACGCGGCGGGTGTAGTCGCCAAGCACCTTCATCGTGAAGCGGAGCCCGTCTTCTGTCGCTCCAGAGGAGATGGTGAAGGGATGCGCTTCCCGGAAACCGGCGGCGTCGATGGTGACGAACGCGAATTGTCCCGGCTCGAAGGCAAACATCCCGTCCTTCGAGCGCAGCACCACCTCGGTCGCGCGCTCGAGCCTGTTGACCGCGGTCACGGTGAAAGGGCGTTTCCCGCTCGCCGGATAAAGGATCTGCTTGTAGGCGTAGGCCGCCAATCCGGCCAGCAGCAGGAGGGCGAGAAACACGCCGGGAGCGGAGAAGAAAGCGATCTCTTCGCCCTCGTAGAGCACCAGAAAGACATGGACGCTGACGACGGTGAAGAACAACCCCATGAACCGATGGGTCGTGATCCAACGGTGATACGGGATCTTGCGGTTGAGCGTGATGATGATGAGCAAGGTGAAGCCGATCATCGCCACCAGGCCGACGGTCCCGACGGGCAATCCGCCTTCTTCGTCCGGGGCCGCAGGCTCCGCCGGTGCAGGCGGTGGCGCGGGCGTTGCCGCGCCGCCCTGGACGGACACGGCGGTGGCGGCCGCAGCATCGTCGTCCGGCCCGCCGCCCGGAACCGTCGCAAAGTGCGCGATGAACAGCAACAGGGCGGCAACGCCCAGGTACTTGTGGAGCTTGTACATCCGGTCGAGGCCGCCGAACCATGTCTCCACCGCGCGCGGGCGCGCCGATAGCATTAGCGCCAGCGCCATGCAGATCACCGAACCGGAACCGGCGAAATAGGAGAACTGCGCGCCAAACGGCATTGCCGCCGCGATCACGTAGTGCCAGTACGCCGCCGCGTATGCGACGAACAGCGCAACAACCGCCCACACACCCTTTTGCAGGTTCACGTCCTCTCCCCACCGCGGTGCGGCGGAGACTCGGCGCCGCCGCCCGCTCCTTTCCGCCGGTGCGGGGTGTCGGAGCTACCTGCCGTTTCGCTCGAACTCACCCGTTTCTCCTCCTCCGCATACCGCCGGAAACAACACGGGCCCCCGGCCGCGCCTACGCGCGAATTGCCCGATTCAGGCGGTCGCTTCGGCGGGTGGCATCGGCAACGGAAGCAATCCGGTCGGGGGTGGCCCCGAATGGTCCGGCGCCATGGTCGGGCTTGACTACGGCAACATGGCCGAACAGCGCTTCGTTCAAGGCGATGCACGCGTGACCGTGGACTTCGCGGACATGCACCTCGGTGTTGCGCTGACCGGGATAGCGGACGTGGAGTCCGGAGAAACCTACGATGACATGACGTGGGAGGGGATCGCCATGCGCGATGGGACGTTCGAGACCCCGACGCTTCGACGCTTTCGGGGCGATTTTTCGGCCCCGATCACGAAGAGGTTGGAGGCGTGTTCGACAGGAGTGTCAATGGCTCGTTCGGCGCTGCACGATGAGCCTGGAGAGGCTTTCAGGGGGGAGTTGGTTGGTCGATCCTGGCTTGCTGACCACCACTATCCGGCATCCATCGACCGTATTGCTCGCCGTACAGGGGGGCACGCGGCAACAAGGCAATGATATATAGGGCCCAGTGAGTCATAGCTACCGCGCTTTTTCAACAGCCCCGAGATTTACCGTTTACAGTTGCCCGCAACAGATTGTGAGCGTCTCGAAGACCTCGTGGATATCCGGTTTTCGACCGCAACCGGGACGCCGATGATTCAGAGCAAGGAATTGACCGGAACCGGCCTGTGGGTCGGCCTGAAGAGGGCAGAAAACATGCCGCGGAACGTCCGGAGAAGAGCAAGTCAGTCCAATGCCGGAGCGAGGCGCGCCAGCCGCGCACGGTCCGCTTCTCCGATTCCGAGTGGAGTCTGATCGAGCGGGCCGCCGCGCGGCACGGCATCCCGGCCGGCGAACTCATCCGCTCGGTCGCGGTCGCCGCCGCCAAGGAACGTCTCGGAGAGCCTCCGCCCACGACCCTGTCCAACGGTCACGCCGCGCTCATCGAGCAATCTACCGCTCTGTATACATGATCGCCACGCTCAAACGGGACGAACGGCTCGACGCCGAACGCGACAGAGAACTCGCCGACCTGGTCGCTGCGGCCCGCAGGACCATGGCGCAGACCATGGGCGAAGGTCCGGTGTGAGCGGTTCGGTTTGAGGAAATGAGCTCCAGCGACCGGAGTATCGGCTACGGCGAGTTCAACGATGGCGCCGATGGCGGCAGAATGCAGTCAGCATGAGAACTGGTGAACCCTCAGCGGGGAGCTCTTGGCGCTCGTAAGTGTACGAATGGGAGTCGCAGGTCCCGGGAGGACTTGGAGAACGAGGTTGACCGCAGCTTGTTCCCGGATCATTCATACCCATTCCGAGGGGGAGATTCTCTTCCCAAAACGTTCCCTTTGAAAAAGGGGCTATAGAGATGGCGAGAACACACTTCAAGGACATGACCATCATGGAGCCATGGACTACATGCGCACGCGGGGAGTTGCGGGACGTGCGGTATCTGGGGGGTTGCTCCTGCTCCCCAGCCCCGAGATCCCACGTTCACGGGAATGACGGAGAGGAGAGATGACAGGGTCCACGGATCGATTCCCTCCCATGGACCTTGAATGGCTTCGGTGGCTGCTGGACAGCTATGCCTTGTGGCTTGAGCGGGAGCTGATCGATCGTAGCGGCGACATGGAGCAGCAGAGCGAAAGGCTCTTCCTGGCGCCGTTCGTGGTGGTGTCCCACGTTGATTCCGACGACCCCATCCTCAATTACGGCAACCGGAAGGCCCTGGAACTGTGGGAGATGACCTGGGACGAGTTCACCACGACGCCCTCGCGGTTGACGGCCGAGCCCATGAACCGGGACGAGCGCGCACGGATGCTGCGTCTGGTAACGACCCACGGATTCATCAGCGATTACCGTGGTGTGCGAATCTCGCGGACCGGGCGACTGTTCCTCGTAGAGCACGCGACGGTGTGGAATGTGGTGGACGAGGACAGAGGCAGGCGGGGACAGGCGGCCACCTTCTCGCAATGGACGCTGCTGGAATAAGGAAGACAGGTTGGCTGGTCAGCCATGTAGTCCGTGACCTTGATCTTGCCGGCGACAATGGCTCTCCCAAGCGATGGCCAAACCCAGTTCCACCATGCCGCCCGCGTCCGCCCGTGACAGGCCGTGTGTGGCGTGCACGTCGCCCACGTCGGGCTGTCCGATGCGGTAGGCCCAGGCCGTCCCGGCCTTGCCCACCTGTTTGTTGCCGCAACCAGACCTCCCTGCCTAGCGCGGTGAGATCCTTTCCGCGGCAATGCTTGCAGACCGCTTTAGCCGTGCTCGCGTCGGGAGTGGGCCTTTTTCGCAAGGGCTGGCGACTCTGGATGGGGACGGTCCGTTTGGTCTTCGTCCGCGGCGCGGTAGCGCCTGAGGGGTCCCGCATGGCGACCGGCAAGAAACTCCGCCACCGCCTTCGCCGCGCTGTCCTCGATGTCCCACAGGCCGTACTCGCCTTGCGACTTGCCCAGCGACGTTGCGCCCTTGCGATGGCGTTCCAGTTCCTCAGCGATCTTGTCCGGCACCAGATCGGCCTTGGTGACGAAGTCTCGAAACGGTTCCTGAGGTTCCGTCCAACCATCGAGGAGTTTAATTCGCCCTTTGCCCGATATCGCAATCAGGAGCTGAATCCCTGCCCTGGTACACGCGGCTCCACTGATCCCCGCCCGTATTGTCGGGCCGGACCCCTACTTCCTCCGTCACCGACTTGCTCTCGATGATGAACATTCCCCAGCGATGCACGATCAAGTGATCTGTCTGGCACACTCCGGGCGAGCCGTCCTGCTCCGGTTGCTGGCGGTCCTCAAGGCGCAGGCCGTGCAACACGTGCGTCTCCGGATTGTTGGAGAACGCACGGTGCAGATAGTGCGCCATCTGCCCCTCGGCCTTGACGCCCGCTCGCAGACGAGGATCCGTCGGTACGGTTTGTTGCTTGTAGGGCTTTGCGATCATGCTGGATTCGGGATGCAGAAAGGTATCATCTACGGCATCGCATCCCCACCGTCGTGGCTATTCGCTCCCGCCGTTCTGGTGTTCCTTGAGGTGGTCGCACCATGCCTGACTATCGGACGCCCTCATGGCCTGCGCGAAAGTGGCAGCGTACGCGAGCACGTGCGCAGCGCGGATGTCAAGCGAGAGTATGGCTATGTCCAACGCCTTGAAGGCGGCTTCGAGAAGCACGACACGGGCCGCCTCCTGCACGTCTACGCCGCGGCTCACGTCCTGTCCCTCACAGGCAGGCCGCTGCCTTTGAAGCACACTGGAAGCCGCACGTCCGGTGGGAGCGTATCCCCAGGATACTCCAGCAGGCTGCCGGGTTCGGCTTCGGCCATCAAAGACTCGCAGGGCTCCTTTCGGGGCGCGCCGGCGATGAGCCGGGCGCACTTCATGCCGCTGGGCGCCGCACCGAGGCGTGTACGAAGCAAGCCCGGTACAAGCATCAAGAGCAGGACCGGGCATCCAGGTCCTTCCCTTCAACGCGTCGGTGGGCTGAAGCCTCACTTGAACGTCACGCGCACCGTCGGCTCTCCGGGCGGCCCCGAATAGGTCACCGAGGCACCGCCGTTCCCCTTCGCAGGCGGAAAGAGCCGGCCGAACGAACCGACCGAGACCATGTCTCCCGGTCCCAACTCCACTCCCTTGGACATGAGCCACAGGAGTGAATTGGCCGGATGCCCGAGCACAGCCTCGAACACGGGCCGGGTGCCCCAGTTCACCGGCACCACTGCGCCCGACTCCAGCATCATGTCCCGAAAGAGTACTCCCGCACGGGCTCGCTCACCCCGAGCCACTTCTGAGCCGGCCGGCTCGTCAACCCACCTTTAGCCGATCACCGGCCCCATGTGGGGCGTCAGGGCGCGGGTCAGCTTGGCTTGCGTGCAGAGCGCGTCCTCCATGGCGGCGCCCCTGGCCAGAATCGTCCGTCCACCCCTCTTCCAAGGTCCTCCCTGACTTGCTCCCTCTCCCTCCGAGGGAAGGCGGCGGCGAGGAGGCGCTATCGGACTATCGATAGTTGACCGTCTCGAACTTGCCGCCCTTGACGGTGATCTGCCGGTAGTTGCCGGCACTCTCGCCCGGCCCGATCAGCTCCACTGCCGAGGCCCCGACATAGTCCACGTCGCCGCCGCCGGCGAGGATCTTGAGCCCCTTGGCCAGTTCGCCCGGATAGATTTTCTCCCCCGGCGCGTTGGCCACCGTCATGACCTTGTCCTTGAGCTTGCCGCTCTCGGCCGACTTCGCCGCCTGCATGGCCAGCATGATCAGCGCGGCCGCGTCGTATGCTTCCGGCACGAAGGGGCTGTCCGACTTGATCTTCGCGGCCTTGGCGATCTCGCCGAGCTTGGCCGCTCCCGGACTGTCGGTGCCCGGGTGGGCGCCAATGGCGCCTTCGAGGCCCTTGCCGATGGCCTTGATCAGGGAGTCGCTGATCATGCCGTCGGGCAGATAGAACTTGTCGAAGGCGCCGGTGTCGAGCGCGCCCTGGATAATGCCCTTGCCGCCCTGGTCGGCGTAGCCGGCCACGATCAGGATGTCGCCCCCCGCCGCGGCCAGCGCCGCCACCTCGGCGCTGTAGTCGCCCTTGCCGTCCTCATGGGGAGCGGAGATGGTGATCTTGCCGCCGCCCTTCTTCACGTTGGCGGCGATGCTGTCCGCCAGACCCTTGCCGTAGTCGTTGTTGGTGTAGGTCAGCGCCGCCTCCTTGATCCCCATGTCCTTCAGGATGTCGGCGACGATCGCGCCTTGGCGGGCGTCGGACGGCGCGGTGCGGAAGAAGAGGCCGTTGTCCTCGATGGTGGACAGTGCCGGAGAGGTGGCCGACGGCGAGATCATCACGATGCCGTTGGGCTTCGCCACGTTCTCGAGCATGGCGATGGTGACGCCCGAGCAGTCGCCGCCCACGATGGCGTTCACCTTGTCCGATGTCACGATCCGCTCGGTGGCGGCGGACCCGGCGGCGGCGTCGCCGCAGGTGGAATCCGCGCGCACGGAGACGACCTTCTTGCCGCCCAACAACCCGCCGCCGTCATTGACTTCCTTCATCGCCAGCTCGGCGCCCTGCGCCATGTGGGGGGTCAGCGACTCGATGGGGCCGGTGTAACCGAACACCACTCCCAGCTTGATGTCGGCCGCGAGGGCGGCGCTGCCCAGCATCGAAACCAGCACGAACAGAATACTGGTAATAAGCGTTTTCATGTCAGTCTCCTCCTGCATTGGTCGCCCGTTTGATACGACCACATTCAACAAGAACCTGCCGAACAACGCGGCTCCGTTGCTTCCGGCATGGGACACCTCCCCGACGGTCCAACGGGGACGCTCACTTCGGGCCGGCAGCGTCATTCACTGGCCCGCATCGTGGGCGGCGGTGTGGGCGCGACGACGCCTACCAACGGATGAGGGCGCGCACCGTCACGCCGTTCTCGGCCTCGTTCCGGCCCGGGGACTCGCTCTGGGGTGGCGTCGAGGTTCAACTCGAAGCCGGGGCTCCGGTCCGCCGCCGCGCTCAGCCGCCAGCCGATCCGGTATTCCCGCGCTCCGCCGTCCGACGTCCCGTAACCCAGGTTCGGCGTGCCCGTGAACCGCCCGCCAAAGAGCGCCACCCCCGCACCCCGTAGCCCGCCTCCGCCCTGAGGCCCCGCTTGCGCGGGAGCCCGTGGGAGGCGGAGCAGCGGGGGCCGGTCCGTGCGCGCCCGTCCGGCGCCGGGCGCACGTCATGCCGCTGGGCCGCTCGGCCGAGAGCGCAACGAATCCAAGCGGGACACGGACATTGGCTTCTTCCTCGCGTTCTCCGGCCGGATGCGCCGCCGACCGACGCCTTCTCTCCGAAACACGACGCAAAACAACAACGACACGTAACATACCACACGGTTCAACGGAACGGGGGCTGTTTCTGCGAGGAGGGGTCCGCGCTACACTGGAAGGGTAGTCACGGGTGCGGACAGGAGGGTTCCAATGGCGCGGCTCAAGCACATTGCGATAAGGACCGAAGACGTTCAGAAGACCGCGGCCTTCTACAAGGCGGCGTTCGATCTTGAGGAAGTGGGCAAGGGCCGGTCCGGCGTGTACCTCTCCGACGGCCATGTCAACCTAGCGATCCTGAACCTCAAGACGCCCGCGTCCCGCGCGGGCGTGGACCACCTGGGCTTCCAGGTGAACGACCTGGAAGGAACCGTGGCGCGCGTCACCAAGCTGGGCGGGCGGCTCACGGAGGCGGCTCCGCGGACCCCGGTGGAGGATCCGGCTCAACCCCGGTCGTACTTTGAGGTCAAGGTCGCCGGGCCGGACGGGCAGGAGATCGATGTGTCCGACAACGGATGGGCCGGGGCTCACGGGAAGTAATGAGATGAATGACAAGGGAGACTGTTTTTCGTCGACATACGAATCGGACGTCGTGCACGCCGCGGGCCGGACGCAACCGCGGCCGGGAACGCGGCAGCGGCAGCCGCAGCGGTCGACGTCGTGGACCTCCACGTCATGATGCGGGGCAAGGACGGTTTCGCACCCTGCCGGCGCGCGCGGCCCGGGGCAATCAGCCACCGTGCCGGGTATCCGGCTCGCGACGCGCCACGCGCCATGGCACTGTAAGCCAACATGGCGGGAACCCGGAAACCGCGGCGGTTGAATGGCGTGACCGCGAGAGCGAGAGCCGCTGTGGCGGGCCTGCTGGCTGCGGTTGGGCTTGCGGCCCTGGGCCAGTTGTTCCCGGCCGATGCTTTGTCCCAGAGCCGGAACGCCGGCGATGCGCGGCTTCGGCCCTCAGGGGAGGGCCTGCCGTTCGATCCCGGCCGTTTCCGCGGCTTCGACGACTATGTCAGGCAGACGCGCGACAGGCTCGAACGCCACAAGGTGTACCTGGACCCGCGCCGAAAGGGAACGGAGCTCGCCGCCGCAACGCCCTTCGAGCTCCAGCCCGCCCATGGCTGCCCGCCGGCGGGGAGCGGCCGCCCGGGCCGGGGCATCGTGCTCCTGCACGGGCTGGCCGACATGCCGCTCGCGATGCGGGACCTGGCCGAGGCGTTCGCGGCGCGCTGCTTTCTGGTCCGGGTGATGCTCCTCCCGGGACACGGCATCCGGGCGGGGGACCTGCTCGCCGTGAACCGCAACGACTGGCTGGC
>JAPOPM010000180.1 GCA_026712905.1 Deltaproteobacteria bacterium | reverse complement strand
TTCAAGCTGGTTCGCATTTTATGATCAGGACAGGCCACATTCTGCCTTGGGAGGCGCCACGCCGGCCCAGGCCTACGAGAAGGGGATGTTGGCGCAGAGGCCGACCCAGCGCCCCGGCTCACCTGCCCCTCTGCCGGCTCTACCCGAACAGCAGGACGTGTTAAACAGGACCCGGGCGGCATGATCGATCACTTCGGAATACACCTTATTTCTGCCGCCTACCTGTCCAACGAAGTGGGACCACCTCAGTTTCCTGATACTTCGGGTTCTCCGGGCGACCATGCTCTGACTTCTTGGGCTTGGCGGTTGTCAAGTCCGTGCTCCTTATTGTCGCAGACCTTCCCACACCAGGACCGCGACAAATTCTTCCTGGCTCCGCGTTCCCTTCATCGAGTTGCAGGCCGCGCACAGTAGCTGAAGGTTGGCCGATGTGGTCCGCGCCGCCCGTCGACTGTGGCACGACATGATCCACGGTCATGTTGCGGAACGGGAACATGACGTGGCACCCTGCGCGTGTGCCTTCCTGGATGCCGTAGAGGGCATGCTTGAAGGTCTTGTAGTTGGGCACCTTGCCCTGATCCACACGACGCGGGATGTCCAGCCGGTGAAGCACATCGTAGAACAGCCCCATGTCCTTCCGTAGCCGGAGCTTCACGAGGTCGGCGGTCTTCGCGGACAAGTCACCGACGCTGTCACCGAAGCCGATCCTGCGAGCTGTCCTCGCGCATCATGGTGTAAGTACAACGATCAGACGTTGTGTAATCTGCTTAGAACACGTGTTGTCAAACTCTGGTGTTATTTTGCCTTGACGCCTAGTTTCCGCGAATAGGATGCAGGCAGCTACAACCCAGCAATGATCACCGACAGGCAGGTCTACCGCATCAAACAGTGCAGCGATACGTATTGCTAGCGGGGGATAGTCGTTCCTGATAAACACCGCTGAATGCTGGTCGGCCAGACGCAAGTACTCGCAGACGAGCAACAGCGCCAACGCTCGCTTCGAGCAAACCTCCTGATAGCTGTGGCCGTTCTTGCTCGCGTAGTCGGCGAGACCCGACATGAACCAGTCGCGTGCCCACACATCGCATTGGAGTTCCTCTTCGGCCAGCTTCTCTGGACGTGGAGTACCGGTGGCGTGTTCTGCGTGAAATTCGACATGCTTGAGCTCGTGTAGAAAGAGAACCGCGGTCGCCATCATGACGAGATCGAAGACGACCATGTCCTGTGCTTTAGTCAGTTTTGCCCGGGAATCGACCATCAATGGGATGTCCGGCGGCCATCGCGCGGGGTCTAATTCCGCCGCACCAATGAGCGCAGTAACAGCCCCAATTCTTTCCCTATAGTGGTACTCAAACTCCTCCAGCTTGTCATCAAGCGTCAGAAAAGACGAGGAGGGCGTCCCCGTCAAAGTCGGCAGAATGACGGCAGGGGCGAACAGTTCAAGCGACCTCCAAAGAGAAAAACCTGTCAACCACATGACCTGCAGGTCTTTGCGCGTGTATTGGACGCGGTCGATGTTGGCGTTAAGAAAGATGCCAGCCTTGCCATCGACTTCTTCAAAGCAAACGGCGTATTTTTCCCAAAATGTCTCCAAACGTCGCCTGTGTTCCGGAACGCTTCCGGCGATGAGATCGAACGCCACTTTAGTCGGATTAGCGGAACGCACGGGCACTAATCCTCGAAGATGTCGACGCCGAGGGCACGCAGAATATGGCTGGCTTCCGAAATGAGGTGGTATTGCTGCGCGATTCCGATTGGCCGGCTGTGAGCGAGCGGTAGGCGGATGGGATGCAGGCGCTCCATCGACGTCTGGAAATGCTCTTTCTTTCCGAAAAAGACTCCAAACACGTCACGCCAATGCTGGCGGCGCACGACAATATCCTTGAGGTCCATGAAATTTGCATATTGAATCAGAGGCAGCGGGCTTTCTCCACAAGCGACGGCATCCTTGCGTCGGGTGATCCACTCCTTCAACAAGGACGGATCAATCCGCGTCTTCATCCATGTCGCGCCGTATTGCGCTTGCATTTTGGCATCAATTGCCGTTCGCAGGTTCTGTTCAACGGCAGTGATCATCATATTGTGGCCAGGGTGAAATACATGCCCCGGGTCACTTCCGTCCGTCGTCGGTGGCAAAGGCGCGAAGTTCGCTTTAAAGGTAAAGCCGGTCTCAATCAGCACTTCGCTGACGGCAACGGGTGAAATGGTCAGCATGGCCGCATTCATGTCGGCTTGTACATGCGCGGCGTCCCGTTCATCCGGCCCGGCGTCATTTTCAACCTCGATGGGGTCTCCAAGGTCTTCGTCCATTTGTTCGCGTGCGGCTTCATCGAATGGTTCGGTATAGCGGACAGCTTGGCCGAGGCGCGAAACCACCGCGAAGCCCTCGAAAGACAGCGAGGTCAGATGTGCGTCGAGCCAGGGTGTCTTCATCGCGGCCATCTGTTTTGACAATAACTGCGACCAAGCGGTCTCGGCGAGGCCTGCGGTCTTGAAGAGGTCAACCTGCTTGGCCATCCTCTCGGCTATCGCGGTAAGGCTATACCGGTCCGGCAACAAAGCGCGGTCGACCAATCGTCGAATCGTGTCAGCCGATTTCGTTAGAGTTTCCAGTTGTTCCAGCATCGTAGGGCGGGCAAGAATGGATTGGGTCGCTTCGAAGAGGGCAGATCGGCGATTGAGTGATTCGAGATGTTCAGCGAGGGGCGTCGCGAATAGTCGATCCGCCAAAACTTGCTGTCTGCGGATTTTTTCAAGCGGGCCTTCGCTCATTTCGAGCAATCGCCGCATCCACTGCAATTCTGTTTCATTTGCCATCGTCGATCCCCATCGTCTACTTGTCAGCTGCCCGACACGGTCCATACTGTATTCGAGTTACCGCGAGGTCGAGCCGAGCTACCCAGTCGTTTTGTGCAATCACGCGGCCCCGCCGTTGGACTGGAACCGCGAGGCTTGGGGTGAGCGCATGGACATCGCCACACGGTGGCGCAGCTGATGGGAGAGTTGGGCCTTCGTGGCGTGGTCCGGGGTCGGAGGGGGAAGACGACCCTGGCAGCGAGGGATCTCACACGGCCCGCGGACCGGGTGAACCGGGTGTTCGAGGCCAGCCAGCCGAACGCGTTGCGGGTGGCGGATCTGACCTATGTGGCGACATGGCGCGGCTTCGTCAACGGTGAATTCAACTCAGTGCCTGTCGATCCGCTACACCGAGCGCTTTGGCTGAGGCTGCGATTTAGCCGTCGGTGGGCCGCGTCGGGGATTCCTACGACAATGCCCTAGCCGAGTCCATCATCGGCTTGTATAAGACCGAGGTGATTCGTCAACGCGGCCTCTGGCGCCATCTCGAAGCGGTCGAGTTCGCCACCCTCGAATGGGTCGACTGGTTCAACCACCGCCGATCCCTTCCAGGAGTCGGCGGTGTCGGGTGAAAAGTTCCGGTGGTAGCGGCTACCTAGCCGGCCACCCTGTAGGCCAACGATGAGGCTGTCTATGCGGACAAGCCCAAAAACCAGTCCCGCCTTAGGCGAAAGAAGTGGTCGACGGCTCTTCCAAGCTCGTAACCGGAGGCCGGAGAAGCCGCGAACACCTTTTTGCCCGATTTCTTGACGGCCTCGACCGCCGGGACGAAATCTCCGTCTGCGGAGAGAAGATACGCGACATCATATTGCCCGCTGTGCGCCATTGTAACCATGTCTACGGCGATGGAGACATCGACTCGCTTCTCGGTGTACTGCGGGACCGACATCGTGCACAAGGCTTCAAGTTCGACGAGAATTGAACCACGGAGGTCGGGCTTATGGGCCGCGACCACGTCCTTTAGCCTTACAATCAGTGGATTGTCGTTCGGGGAGACCATTCTGCGCTCGATTCGGCCCGTGAAAACCTTTACCCCTTGGCCCTGGATCCTGCTCAGAAACTTTTGTTGAGACGAGCGCCGGGAGAGATTCCCGGAAACCTGTCCGACGTAGTATCGGATACCGGCCAGTTGCCGATTCATCACAAGTTTGTCGGCCAATTTCTGATAGTCGAGCTCTCCTGTGGCGACCCCGAGGTTTTTGGCGGCATGGTAAAAGTTGCTTCCGTCGATGAAGAGGACCGCGCGTTCTAGAGCCATAAGGAACTCAAAAAAAACCCCCGGGGGCCGTTTCCGGCTCGATCCCGGGGGGGGTTAGCAAGTTGGTTACGTAATTTACTATTGCCGCCACCGCATGTCAACCAAAAGTACCCTCAGGTTGACTTCGTTTGAGCGAGTTTCGATTCATACAAGTCTTTCCTACTCGGGGTCAACTACGAGACAGCCCCGCGGAGTTGCCTGGTATCCTGCCGAGTTATCCGCGTAGTAGGGGGCGTCGTCGGATGGGATGACGGTATTGGGATCGATTGCTATAGTGAGCCACGCCGTCGAAGGTTACCTGTGAGCACGGGTTGGTCGCGGGTGGAAAACCTTCTTCGGCACGGAGAGGCAGTGGCAAAGGCGTTCGATGGCAGATCGGCGTTAGAGGAGTTGCGAGACAGAGCCGCGCTGGAACGCGCACAGACTGGAATGAATCCGCTTACAGTATGCTTACGACGAGGATCGGGACCCCTCGGTGATCCACAGTTTGTAGCCGTATAAACGACAATAATATCGTATAGTTATGAGTGATCCCCGACAACGGTACATGGTCGGCGTAGACATCGGCGGCACCTTCACCGACTGCGTCGTGGTCAACGACCAGGGCGAGATGGTGGTGGGCAAGTCGCTTTCCACGCCGCCGGACTATTCCGCCGGGGCGGCGGGCGCGGTGCGGGACGCGGCAGGGAACCTCGGCCTCGGCGACGAGGAGGAGTTGCTCCGGCAGACCACGCTGTTCTTTCACGCTTGCACCATCGGCGAGAACACCCTGATCACCCGTTCCGGGCCCCGGACGGGCCTCGTGGCGACGAGAGGCTTTCCCGATACCCTGCTCATGATGCAGGGGAAGGTCACCGACGGACTCACCGAGGCGGAGGCGGGCCGGCTGGCGTGGCTGCAGAAGCCCGAGCCGTTCGTGCCCCGCTCCCTCGTTGCCGAGGTGAACGAGCGCATGGACTACAAGGGCGCCGTCACCGTGCCCCTCGACGAGCACCAGGCGGCCGAGGCCCTGGACGGTCTGGTGGCGCGCGGCGTCGAGTCCGTGGCCGTGTGCCTGCTCTGGTCCGTGACCAACGACGCTCACGAGAAGGCGGTGGGGGACATCCTCCGACGCCGGCATCCGGGCGTCTACGTCACCCTTTCGAGCGCCGCCGCCCCTTTCGTGGGAGAGTACGAGCGCACCGCCACCACGGTCTTCAACGCCTACATCGGCCCCCGCATCTCAAGCTATCTGGTGAATCTCGAGCAGGTGCTGCGAGGCAAGGGGTTGGCGAAGCCGCCGATGATCATGCAGGCCTACGGCGGCGTGCTCGATATCGAGGCCACCTGCCGGAACGCCGTCGGCACCATCGAGTCCGGGCCGGCCTCCGGTGTCGTGGGCACGCGCTTCCTGGGCGAGCTGATCGGCGAGGACAACATCCTGGCCACGGACATGGGCGGCACCACGTTCAAGGTGGGCGTGGTGCGGGAGGGGCGCGTCGAGCGGGACTACACGCCGGTGGTGCTGCGCCACCGGGTGCTGGCGCCAAAGATCTGGGTCGAGTCCGTGGGCGCGGGGGGCGGCAGCATTGCCTGGATCGAGGAAGAGACCGGGCTCCTCAAGGTGGGACCGGAGGGGGCGGGTGCCAGCCCCGGGCCGGTATGCTACGGCCTCGGCGGCGCCGAGCCCACGGTTTCCGACGCGGACCTCATCCTCGGGTATCTCAACCCGGACTATTTCCTCGGCGGCCGGATGCGGCTCGACCGCGAGGCGGCGCTTCAGGCGGTGAAGCGAAGGATCGCCGAGCCCCTGGGAATGAGTGAGTCGGCGGCGGCCCTGGGCATCTACCGCATCTCCAACGCGCACATGAGCGACCTCATCCGCCGGGCGACGGTGGAGAAGGGCCACGACCCGCGGGCCTTCGTGCTGTTCGCCTTCGGCGGCGCCGGGCCGGTTCACGCCGGGCGCTACGCCGCGGATCTGGGCGTCCGGGAGGTGGTGATCCCCCTCACCGCCTCGGTGCACGGCGCGACCGGGCTCATCAGCTCGGACGTGGTGCACGAGTACGGCAAGTCGGATCACTTGCAGGTGCCGGCGGACGCCGGCCGCGTCAACGACAACTTCGCCGAGCTGATCCGCAGAGCGGAGGCGGACCTGGGCGCCGCGGGATTCGGTCCCGCGGACATGGCCGTCACGCGCAGCATCGACATGCGCTACCGCTACCAGGTCCACGAGCTCAACGTCCCGCTGGCCCCGGGAACGGAGGTCCTCGGGGATGCCGACCTGGAGCGGCTCTACGAGGACTTCGACGATGCCTACGAGAAGGCCTACGGCAAGGGTTCGGGTTACCGGGAAGCGGGCAAGGAGATCCTGACCTTCCGGGTCACCGCGGTGGGACTGTTGAACAAGCCGCGCATCAAGGAGGCTCCGGTGCGCAAGGCCGCCGCGGACGACGCGCTGAAGCCGCCGCGAAACGTCTTCTTCGAGGAACGGGGTGAATTCGCGCCCACGGCCATCTACGATTTCCAGCGAATGCAGCCGGGAATGGGGCTGTCCGGCCCGGCGGTCATCGAGACTCCGGTAACCACCGTGGTGGTGAACCCCCGGGACCGTGTCGAGATCGACGGGTTCCGCAACATCCGGATCTTCGTGGGGGAGGCAGGACGATGATGGACTCGACCCACACTGACTCGACCCACACGGACGCGACCGGCAGGCAGGTGGACCCCGTCACCTTCGAGATCCTCTCGCATCGGCTCCACGAGATCACCCGCGAGATGGGCGCCACCCTGGAGCGCGTGGGCGGAACGGTCAACACCACCCAACTGCACGACTACATGGCGTCCCTCTACATGGCCAACGGCGACGTCCTGTCGGTGGGGGAGTCGATGATCCGTCACGCGGCCTGCGCCGGTTTCGCCGTCAAGCGGATCATCGAACGCTTCGAAGGGAACGGCGGCATCTATCCCGGCGACGTCTTCCTGCTCAACGATCCATACCTCGCCGCCATCCACCAGTCGGACATCTACATGATCGCGCCGATCCACCACGAAGACCGGCTGATGGCGTGGAGCGCCACCTTCGTCCACGTCATGGACATCGGCGCCATGTCGCCGGGCGGCAACTCGCCCGGCGCCACCGAGATCTGCCACGAGGGGCTCCGGATCCCGGGCCTCAAGCTGGTGGAGCGGGGGCGGATGCGGCAGGACGTCTTCGACACCCTCGTCAACATGACCCGGCAGCCGGTGCTGGTGGGGCTCGACCTCAAGTGCGAGCTGGCCGCCAACAACGTGGCGCGCGCGCGCATGGAGGAGATGTTCGCCCAGTACGGCCCGGAGCTCATCACCGCGGTTTCCGCGGAAATGATCCGCTACTCGGGCGACGTCCTCAAGAAGCGGCTCCGCGAGATTCCCGATGGCACCTGGCGGGACGAGGGCACCATCGCCGCCAACGAGACCCGCCGGGTGTGTGTGGATCTGCGCAAGCACGGAGACCGCCTGGTGTTCGATTTCACCGGCAGCGACCCACAGGCGCGGCAGGGCATCAACCTGCCGTACCACGCCACCTTCGGTGGAGTCTTCGAATCCGTCCTCACCGCCCTGGGCTACGACCTCCCCAAGAACTACGGCGCCTTCGGCCCCATCGAGGTCATCGCCCCGGAAGGCACGGTGGTGAACGTGCAGTATCCCGGACCGGTGTCCATGAACACCACCTCGGGGCTCAAGACGGTCTCCTACGTGTCCGCCTCGGTGCTGGCCCAGATGCTGGCGGGCAGCGAGACATGGAAGGACGAGGTCACGGCGCTGACCCTGGGGTTCCGCGTCGTGCGCCACGCCGGCGTCAACCAGTACGGCCGCTTCTACGTCTCCACGCTTTTGGAGCTGAGCGGCTCCGGCGCCAGCCCCCACGGCGACGGCATCGATTCCGGCGGCTACCTCACCTGCCACAACGTCGAGTGGCTGGAGTTGAATTTCCCGCTCATGTACCTCTACCGCCGCCACCTGACAGACGGCGGCGGCGCCGGCAAGTTCGCCGGCGGCGTGGGCGTGGAAGCCACCGTGAAGCTTCACGACGCGCCGGAGGAGAAGATCCGCGGCGTGGCCTTCGGCGTGGC
>JAPOPM010000179.1 GCA_026712905.1 Deltaproteobacteria bacterium | reverse complement strand
CATGGCCTCAGTGCGTCTGCGCCGCGCTCCCTGGCCTGAAATGGCCGGTGAAACAAGTCTATCTCGATGCCCTGAAGCCGGGTTTTCCATCGAATCACTCACAGACCCTCAAATCCAGGCGTTTTTCCACGGCCTGCTAGGGCCGCTGGTACCGGTTGGAGACGTCAACGCTCTGGCGACGGCGATGGAACATACATTGGATCACCCTCCGGACCCGCGGGTGTTGCAGACACGGGGCATGGGATTTTCCGTCGACCGCGCGGCGACGGCTTACGAGACACTCCTGTCGTCGGTAGTGTCCGCGAAGCGCGCCACCCCTCCGGGGTCGTGAGCACGGGGTTGCGACCCCTTCCCACTTAGGAGATACTTTCCGCGACCAACAAGAAACCGGAGAAGCTGCCGGCGCCTGGAGGCTCCTGCCTGGGACCTCCGCGAGGGTTGCGTGCGGTGGGACCCTGCGTCCCTACCCTCCCGGCGCGCGAGACGCGCGCTGTCGAGGGCGCCGGCGAAACAGGAAACCGGTTCATGGGTCGCCTCCTGGGCTGCGCACGCACAGGCCGGGCGGGGGCGCGTGGACGGAGACAAGAGGAGGCATGACATGAGATTGCGAATCGCGAGCCTTATGGCGGGTGCGTTCCTGGTGCTTGCCCTGGCTGCCTCGGCCCAGGCGAAGTGCGGCAAGGTCACCATCTCGGAGATGAACTGGGACTCGGCCGCGGTGGCGGCGCAGGTGGAGGCCATGATCCTGAACAAGGGATACGGCTGCCAGGCGGAACTGGTGCCCGGTGACACGGTGCCGACCGTGACCTCCATGACGGAGAAGGGGGAGCCGGACGTGGCGCCGGAGATCTGGATCAATTCCGTGCGCGAGGTGGTGACGAAGGCGACGAAGGAAGGGCGCCTGAAGGAAGCCGGCGAGATTCTGAGCGACGGCGGCGAGGAAGGCTGGTGGGTGCCTGAATACGTCGTCAAGGACAATCCGGAGCTTGCCACGCTGCAGGGCGTGATGAAGCGCCCGGACCTGTTCCAGGACAAGGAAGACCCCGGCAAGGGCCGCTTCTACGGCTGTCCTTCTGGCTGGGCCTGCCAGATCATCAACGCCAACCTGTTCAAGGGCTACGGGCTCGACAAGGCCAATTTCACACTGTTCGATCCTGGGTCCGGAGCGGGCCTCGCCGCGGCCATCGCCAAGGCGTATGAGCGGAAGCAGCCCATCTTCACCTACTACTGGGCGCCCACGTCGGTGCTCGGCAAGTACCCCATGGTGAAGCTCGGCGGCATGAAGCACGACCCCAAGACGTACGCGTGCGTCACCGACAAGGACTGCGCCGACCCGAAGCCGAACATGTACCCGAAGTCCGCGGTGCTGACCTACGTGGTCGGCGGCTTCGCGGAGAGAGAGCCCGACGCGTTCAAGTTCGTCTCGAGCGTGTCCTGGCCCAACAGCGTGGTGAACAAGGTGCTGGCGTGGAAGGCCGACAACAAGGCCGACGCGAAAGAGACCGCGGAGCACTTCCTGAAGAACTACGAGAACCTTTGGACGAAGTGGGTGTCCGCGGACGTGGCGGCCAAGGTCAAGGCCGGCATGTAGATTGCACCCAGGTCGCGGCCGGCGTGCTTGGCCGGCCCTGAAGCAGGCGGGGCTTCCGGCGCAGGAGGTCCCGCCTCTTCACATCGACAGAGCGGAGGTCCCGCATGTACGGTCATCGCGCGCGCATCGGCTACACGTCACCGCCCATCGTCACCGAGGTCTTCCCCTACGAGTTCTACAAGATGGCGCCGCCCGGCGTCACGCTGGCGCTGACGACCCTCATGGTGGCGCGGCACTCCAAGGACTCCGGCGAGGCCGAGGAAAGCTGGAACCACGCCGTACGCGCGGCCCGCGAGATGGCGCGCGCCAAGGCGGACATCATCGTCTTCGGCGGCGGCCCGGTGGTCTATTCCGGAGGCGCCCAGCGCGCCCACGACACCATGGCGGCGCTGCAGCAGGAACTCGGCATCCCCGTCACCAACAGCACCACCGCCTACCACCAGGCGGACGCGATCCTGGGCGCCCGGCTCGTGGGCTCCGTCACCTACGCATCGACACCGGGCAGCGCCGACCACCTTCCCAACGAGCGTTTCAACGACCCGGACAAGACCACGATGGTGGCCCAGAAGTTCGCCGGCGTCCCCTTCGTCGAGGTGGGCACCATCCCCTCCGAGGTACCCCTGCGGCTGGCCCGGGAGCTCAAGCGGGAACACCCCGAGATTGACACCATCCACCTGGGCTCTCCCCACTGGGCCGCCGGAGCCGTCATCGACACCCTGGAACAGGAACTCGGCGTCAACATCGTCCAGGGAAGCCAGTCCATCCTGTGGTGGGCGCTACGGAGCCTGGGTATCGAAGACCGCATCGAGGGGTACGGCAAGCTCCTGCGCGAGCACTAGTGTCCATGTTGCAACAAGAGTCGGTGAAGAGCGATCCGAAGCACAATCCCCGAGTCATCATTCCCGCGGAACAGGCTGTGTCAAAACCCGTGAGGCAACGACCCCTTTGAATCGTCATTCCCGCGGAAGCGGGAATCCAGGGGCGGTGGTGGGGACTATAGCGGCGTTTCCCCGCCTCACCACCCCTGGATTCCCGCTTCCGCGGGAATGACGATTCAAAGGGTCGTTGCCTGTCTCAGATGGCGTTTTGACACAGCCCGGGAAGCGGGGATCCAGGGGTGCCGTGTCTGGGCGGTGGGGAATGGTCGGGGCGACTGGATTTGAACCAGCGACTTCACGGACCCGAACCGTGCGCTCTACCAGGCTGAGCCACGCCCCGACACTCGGTCCGATCGAACCTTGGCTTGTACGGAAAACCTAACACATGGATTCCGGGAGGTAAACGAGAACGGCGTCATGACCGCGGAGCGCCCCCAGGGTGGGCCTACGCTTCGCGGTCGGGAACCAGCCGGCGCAGGCGCGCGGCGAAGAAACCCTCCGTGTCGTGCCGATGGGGCAGCGCCAGGAAATAGGGCGTCGCCGCCATGGACCGGGCCGCGGACGGCAGGTGTTCGGCGGCCTGGTCGACGGCGAAGTCCCCGTGGTGCTCGAGGAAACCCTCCACCAACTCCTCGTTCTCGAGCCGGGAGAGCGTGCAGGTCGCATACACCAGGACACCGCCCGGAGCCACTCGTGTTGCCGCCTGCTCCAGGATGTCGGCCTGCAACGTGGCGAGCCGGTGGAGGTCCCGCGGCTCGCGACGCCAACGGATCTCCGGATGCGCGCGCAGGGTGCCCAACCCGGAACACGGCGCGTCCACCAGCACCCGGTCGAAGGACGCGGGTTCGCCCGGAAGCCCGCGGACCGCATCACGGACCTGGGTGCGTACGCAATCGAGCCCCAGACGCCGGGCACTATCCGCCAGCTTCTCCAGCCCGCGCCCGGAAACGTCGCACGCGACGACCTCGCCGAAGCCTTCCATCAGCTCGGCCAGGTGCGTGGTCTTGCCGCCGGGGGCCGCGCAGACGTCGAGCACGCGCATGCCCGGTTCCGGCGCCACCAGGAAACCGACCATCTGGGACGCCTCCCCCTGCACCTGGCACAGACCCTCGCGGAACTCGGCCAAGCGCGCCGGCGACGACGCCCCGCGCAACCGCACCGCCAGCGGCGACCACGCCCCGGCCCGCGCTTCCACCCCCTGCGAACACAAGCGCCGCACCAAATCGTCGCGGGTCACGCGCAACCGGTTGGCGCGCAGCACCAGCGGCGCGTCCTCGTTGTTGGCTTCCATCAGGCGCCGGCTCTCCGCGCCGCCGAACCGCTCCCGCCACATATCCACGAGCCAGGGCGGATGGGACACGAGCGCCGCCAGTTCGGCGGCGCTGCCGGTGCCGGCGGGCGGGCTCCACGCCTCCCGTTCCCGGCCCGCCATCCGCCGCAGCACCGCGTTCACCAATCGCGCCTTGCCGGGACCCACGCGGCGCTTCGCCAACTCCACCAACTCGTTGACGGTGGCGTAGGAGGGAACCCGGTCCAGGAACAGCAGCTCGTAACCGCCCACGCGGAGCAGGTTCCGCACCAACGGATCCAGCTTGTCCAGGGGATCGCGCAGCAAGCGGGCGAGCACCCAGTCGATGCGCCCGCGCCAACGCAGCGTGCCATAGACCAGGCGGGTCAGCAGCGCGCCGTCCACCGCCGGCAACGCCGCCTGGTCCAGGCGCGCGCTCAGCAAGACGTCCGCGTAAGCGTTCCGCCTCTCGACACGGTCGACGATGTCGACGGCCAGCTCGCGGGGGTTCTTTCGATGCGGTGTCACGGACAAGGTTTTTTGTCGCCGGTAAAGCGCGATGACCTGTAGGGGCGACCCGCGGTCGCCCCAGTGGCCGGCACCACGCGAGGAAGACCCCGGGTCACGGCCCGGGGTGACGTAACGCAGCCGACGGCGAAAAGGACCCGCGGATTCATCAAGCTATTTGTGACGCAGGACACTAGCGTGGCCCGCGCTCGAACCGCATGCCCGGGCGCAAACCGGCGCCCCGCAGGAAGGCGGCGGCCGGCATGCGTTTGCGCCCCTCCATCTGCAGTTCGGTGAGGAGCAGTTCGCCGGCACCGGCGGCCACGCAAAGGCCGGCGGCGTCCGCGCGCAACACCGTTCCCGGCTGTTCCGGCTCGCGCGCACCGTCCGCCAGACTCGCGCCGTGGACCTTCACCAACTTCCCCTGCCAGTAGGTGAACGCCGAGGGCCATGGCGTGAAGGCGCGGACGCGCCGCTCGACCTCCAACGCCGGCCGGGTCCAGTCGATCAGGCCGTCCTCCTTCTTCAGCATGGGGGCGAAGGTCACCCCGGCGGGGTCCTGCGGGCGCGCGGCAAGAGTTCCCTGTTCGAGGCCGGCCAACGTGCGCAGCAGTAGCCGTCCCCCCACCGGCACGAGCTTCGCTTCCAGGGTAGGCACGGTCTCGCCGGGGTCCATGGCAACCGTTTCCCCCAGCAGAACCGGACCGGCGTCCATCTCCGCCACGAGCCGCATGGTGGTGACCCCGGTGACCGCCTCGCCCTGGAGGATCGCCCACTGCATGGGCGCCGCGCCGCGGTACTTGGGGAGCAGGGAGTAGTGGACGTTGACGCAGCCCAGGGGCGCCAGGTCCAGGATCGTTTGCGGCAGGATGCGCCCGTAGGCCACCACCGCCACGAGGTCCGGGCGCCAGGCCGCCAGCCGCTCCAGCAGGCCCGGGTCCTTCATCTTCACGGGCGTCAACACCGGAATGCCGCGGCGCTCCGCCGCCTGCCGCACGGGTGAGGGAGTGGTGGTCTGGCCCCGGCCCGAGGGCCGATCGGGCTGCGTGACCACACCCACGACCTCGTCGGGACCGTCGAGCAAAGCTTCCAGCGATGCCGCGGCGCAGGCCGGCGTGCCCATGTAAACGATGCGCATCCGGTGGTTCAGATGACGACGCCGCGGCTCTCTTCCGGCTCCTTGCCCGTACGGACGGCCTTTTTGAGCTTGCGCACGTAGATGTCGCGCTTGAGCCGGCTGATGCGGTCGATGAAGAGCTTGCCGTCGAGATGATCGATCTCGTGCTGGAGGGCCACGGCCAGGAGTCCGTCGGCCTCGATCTCCACCTCTTCGCCGTCGGCGCCGTAGCCGCCCACCAGCACCCGCTCGGCGCGCGTGACCTCCGCGGTGAAGTCCACCACGCTGAGACAGCCTTCCTCGTAAACCACCTCGCCCTCGGCTTCGCGGACCTCCGGGTTGGCCAGCTTGATGACGTTGACGCCGCGGTTCTCGTGGTCGAGATCCAGCACGATGACACGCTTGGAGACGCCCACCTGCGGCGCGGCCAGGCCGATGCCGGGGGCCGCGTACATGGTCTCCAGCATGTTCTCCATCAGCTCGGCGATCTCGCCGGTGACGGCTCCCACGGGCTGGGCCGGCATCCGCAGGATCGGTTCCGGAAACTTCAGAATATCGAGGATCATGCCTTCCGCCGCCTCACCCTGCCTGGATTCCCGCCCCCGATCGCGGTCGAGGGCAAGCTTTCGCGGGAATGACGATTCGGGGTGTTGGTGCCCATTCTCAACCGAAGTTTTGACATAGCCTGTTCCGCGGGAATGACGGTTGGACGTGTCAGGGGCTTGAGTACGAATTTCCCGCATTTATAACATGTTGTACGGATCCACATCAATGTGGAGCCGGACCGTCCGGCCCTTGGGGACCAAGGCGGCGGCGCGCCGGGCCATGACCCCGAGGGCCGGGCGGCTGCGCCCCTTGAGCAGGATCTGCCAGCGGTAGCGGTTGCGCAGCTTGGTGATGGGCGCGGGCGCCGGCCCCAGTATCTCCACCCCGTGCGGGTTGTCGTCACGGCGCAGGTCCCGCGCGAGGGCGCGCGCGCGTCGCGCCACACCCTCCTCCTCGGTGCCGTCCAGCCGCAGGTGCACGAGATGGCGGAACGGCGGATAGCCGAGCTCGCGGCGAAACTCGATCTCGGCCGCGAAGAACGACGGGTAATCGTGGCCCTGGGCATGGCCGAAGCAGTAGTGACCCGGCACAAGGGTCTGCACGATGACGCGGCCGGGCCGGCGCGCCCGGCCGGCGCGCCCGGCCACCTGGCTGATAATCTGGAAGGTCTTCTCCGCCGCGCGGAAGTCCGGCAGGTTGAGCGAGGAGTCGGCCAGCACCACCCCCACCAGGGTCACGCCGCCGACGTCGTGGCCCTTGGCCACCATCTGCGTACCCACGAGCACGTCGAGGTCTCCCTTCTCCCAGGCCCGGAAGATGCGCTCCTGGGCGCCGCGGGCGCTGGTGGTGTCCCGGTCCATGCGTCCGATGCGCGCCTTGGGCAGAAGCCGCCGGAGCGCGTGCTCGACTCTTTCCGTGCCGGCGCCCACCTCGCTCAGCGATACGTTGCCGCAGGCGGGACAAGCGTCGACCTTGCGCCGGCGGAAGCCGCAGTGGTGGCAGAAGGTGCTGTTGCGCCCGAGGTGGTAGGTGAGGCTGATGCTGCAGTGCGGGCAGCGCACCACGAAGCCGCAGGACCAGCACTGGAGGAACGAGGCGAAGCCGCGCCGATTGAGGAAGATCAGGCTCTGCAGGCCCTGTTCCTGGTTCTCCCGCAGCGCGCGCAGCAACGGCGGGGAGAAGAGCCCCTCCGTGGGCGCCGGCTCCTGCCCGGCCTTGAGGTCCACCACTTCGACGCCGGGCATGGGCCGCGCTTGCACCCGCCGGGTGAGCTCGAGCAGGCGGTAACGGCCGCTACGGGCGTTATGGTAGCTCTCAAGGGACGGCGTGGCCGAGCCCAGGATCACGGGACAGCCGGCGATACGGGCGCGTACCACCGCGAGGTCACGCCCGTGGTAGCGCACGCCTTCCTCCTGCTTGTAGCTGTAGTCGTGCTCCTCGTCCACGACGATGAGCCCCAGGTCCCGGACCGGAGCGAACACCGCGGAGCGAGCCCCCACCACCACCTTCACCACCCCGTGGGCGATGCGCCACCAGTGACGCCACCGTTCCGCCGGGGTGAGGCCGCTGTGGAGCACCGCCACGTCGCCCGGGAAACGCCCTTCGAGCCGGTCGAGCAACTGCGGCGTCAGGGCGATCTCCGGCACCAGGATCAGGCACTGGCGCCCACGCCCGCGCACCGTCTCCATGGCCTGCAGGTACACCTCGGTCTTGCCGCTGCCGGTGACCCCGTGGAGCAGCACGGTCTCGAAGCCGTCGTCGCGCAGGCGCCTTTCCATGGACCGGAGCACGTCCTGCTGCTCGTCCGTGAGCACCGGCGCGCGGCTCGGCGGCGCCCCGCTGGTGGTCTTTTCCGGCGGCGCCGCCCGGCGGCGCCGGGCCTCGCGCATATGCCCGCGCAGCCGCTCGCCCACGGTCGCCGCGCCCTGTGCCGCGAGCCGGTCCAGCGCCGCGCGCACGCCCCGGCGCGGAAACAGCCGGCTCAGCGTCGCCGGCGCCAGCGGACCGCGCTCGCGCAGCGCCTCGAGCACCTCCCTGTCCACCTCCCCGTGATAGTCTTCGGGCGCGCGCGCGAACGCCGCCACCACGCGGCTCTCGGTGCGCAGCAGCGGCGGCAGCGCCGCCGCCAGCACCTCGCCCAGGGAGGCCACGTAGTAGTCCGCCGCCCAGCGGCACAACTCCAGGAACCCCTCGTCCAGCAGCACTTCGTCGTCCAGCGCCTGGGCGATCTCCTTGACGCCGGCCAGGCGCGTCGCGCGCTCGAACCCCACCACCACCCCGGTCACGCGGCGCCGCCCCAGCGGCACCAGGACTCGCATCCCCACCGCCAGGCGCTCCCGCAGACTCCCGGGCACCGCGTAGGTCAACGGCTCCAGCATCGGCGCCGGAACCGCCACCAAGGCGAACGGGTGAGCCGCCTTCAACGGAACAGGATTCTCGACCGCGCTCATCGTCTGGAAGTATTGATGAGACCGCGCGGAAAAGCCACGGCTCCGCCCTTCCCCACCCCTGGATTCCCGCCCCCGATCGGGGTCGAGGGCAAGCTTTCGCGGGAATGACTCTTTGGGGGACGGTAGCCTCCGGAGTTTTGACACAGCCGCTTCCGCGGGAGTATCTGTGATGGAAAACAAGGGCTAAGCGGGCTCAGGGCGGAGGGTGGGTAACCACGGGGTACTGCGACGCGCGATGGCATGGAGTAGCAATAAGAGCTTGCGCATCACGGCCACGAGGGCCACCTTACCAGGCTTACCGCGGCGCCGCAGCCGACGATAGAAACCGCTCAGTTCGGGGTTGCAGCGTATGGCTGAGAGGGCGGCCATG
>JAPOPM010000178.1 GCA_026712905.1 Deltaproteobacteria bacterium | reverse complement strand
GCCCGCCTGCGGAGCCTCATCCAGATCGCATCGAGGTTCGCGAGACGCGTTCCGGGCTTCCGCCCCGCGATCACCCACGGGTTGTCTTTCGTCCGCGGTATCCCCGCAAGCACCGCCTCCACCGCCGGCGTGAGCGGCACGCTGCGCCATCCCGTCTTGCCGTCCCTCAGCCGAAGCTCTTCCGCCGCGTGGTCCACGTCGTCCCACCTGAGCGTCAGGATCTCGTTCCGGCGGCAGCCCGTGAGCAGCAGCAGACGGAGCGCGGGGATCGCCGGGGGGAACACCGTGCCGTCGCCTTCCGCCTCGTCGAGCACCCGGCCCAGTTCGCGGTACTCATCGGGCGTCAGAAACCGTTCACGGCGCGTCTCCCTGTAGCGGCGCACCGACCGGCACGGATTGCGCCGCGGCGGCGTCATCCCCCAGGCTTCCGCAAGCCGGAACATGTGCGCTAGCGCCCCCACCGCCGCGTTCGCCTGATAGGGCTTCTCCCGGAGCTTGTGGTGGAGCTCCGAGACTTGCGGGCGGTCCACCTCCGAGAGCCGCCGATGGCCCAGCTCCGGCACGATGTACAGGCGCAGGATGCGCCCAAAGGCCTCCACCGTCGCAGGCCGGCAATTCACCCGCACATGGGCCTCCATGTAGCGCTCGGCGAGATCCGCCACCGTCGGCTCGGGCGCCAAAGGCGGAGGGTCGGGCTCAAGGCCCTGCTTGATGCGGTCTATGGCTAACGCGGCCTTGCGGCGGGCGTCGTCGGGTGTCAGAATCCCGTAGCGGCCGAGCGCGAAGCGCTTCGGCCCCCCGGCCGGTCCCCGGGTCTGCACGCACCAGACCTTGCGGCCCGACGCGTACACGCGAATGCCGAAGCCCGGAAGGTCCCGGTCCCAGACCACGGTGTCGCCCGATTCCACGGTGAGCGTATCGACGGCGCGCTTGGTGAGCTTGACGGGTTAGCGTGTGGGCATGAGGGGATTTCCTCCGGCCTCGGAACTCGAACCGAAAACCGAAAACCGAAAACCGAAAACCGAAGAAAAAGCTATCAGGACCGTAATCGTAACGCAACCTACTGGAATCGTAACCTGGAGTGTAGGATGTCATCAGCTGGCGCGGCTTGACCGAACGGCACAGGAGGATGAGTTATACGGAATCCACTATAAGGGACTAGAATATAGGGGGTTATTGCAAGGCTGTCGTGACGAGACTTGACATGACAGCGCTTGTCCGCTACCCGAGGGAATGGTGAGAATCAGGTGAGATCAGTACACAATATATGGGTCTTTTTCGCCTTGGGCTGCGTTGCTCTTCAATACCGGATCTGGCAGGAACCCGCTACCGTCCAACCGAGTGAAGCAGTCCGTCCGAGGGGGGGTCCAGAGGGCTATCCGGCCCGTCCTCACCATGACGGGCGGCCGGATCACATTCGAAGAGAAGTAGGCCCGGGCGCGTGCGAATTAACCACACGCAACACTAGACGCCCTTGTTGAGGATCAGGTGGTTGAGGCCGTCCTGGCGCCGGTACTTGACGCCGTCCGCGAACTTGAGCACGAGTTGGACCCCGACCCCGCCTCCCTCGACCCGGTCGGCGAGAAATGCCTCGAAATCCGGCTCCAGGGACTCGGCCAACGGATCGAACTCCCGGCCGTCGTCGACGATGTGCACGACCAGATTGCGGGTGTCGTCCTCAAGCTGGAGGTATACACGGATCTCGTGCTCGGCGGCGTCGTTGTATCCATAGTTGATGGTATTCATGACCCATTCTTCGAGAGCCAATTGAATCTCGAACAGGGCCTTGCCCGCGAACCCATGGCGTTCGGCGAACCCCTCGGTCTCCCGGGTGAGACGTTCGAGTTCCGCGCTGTCGTTCTTGAGGACGAGGCTGACAGCCTTGTTCGGATCGGCGACGGCGAACTCCACGGTCTTCTCGACTTCTACCACCGGCGGAGGCGTATGCGTGACAACGGCGTGGATCGCATCTACGTCGATGACCGGCGTCACTGAATACTTGGCGCTCTTCGGCGGCCAGGGCTCGTCGGGGTCCTTCAGAATGAGCGCCTTTATCTGCTGGAACAAATCCTCAACCACCGGCGCGCGGCATACCGCCTCGAACGCCCGCTCCTTCTCCCTCAACAACATGTGACGGTAGAGGGTGGTGTACGCCACGGCGCCGTCACCGCCGAGTTCGAACACGTCCATCAGGGAATCGGGCCCGTCCAGGGGAAGATTCGCCGCCTTGTGAAGCTCCGCCAGAGGCTCCGGCCGGATGCTGTTTTCGTCGAGACCATCCTCGAACCGGCAGAGTGCTCCCAGTACGGCGAAATAGTCCGGTCTCGGCGGCTGGGTGAAGGTCCACAGCGGCCGTACCGGGTCGCTGAGGTAACGGGGCTCGCCGGCCTTGTGCCCACGGCCCAGGATGGCGTTGCGGTGGGGGAAACGGCCGAAGATGAGCAGTGCGTCCGAGTGCTCGATGGAGGCCTTGATGAACGACCAGCTTATGAACTGGTTGAGCCTGCGGCGGCCCGACGGAACCGCTGCCACCAGTACCCTGCTCCATTGAACATACTTCTCGACGCATAATTCCTGCAGGGCGAGTTCCTCGGCGTGGGACAGCGGCACGTACACCCACATGCGCTCCATGATGTTGTACTCGGTCATGTCCCAACCGGTCGTGCAGAGATGTTCGGCCAGTCGTACGGTAACGGGGTCGTTGGCGTATGCCGCCGGAGTGCCGCGGTAGACACTGCGCGGAAACTGGTCCAGGACGATCAGCTTCGCGAGCAGGCCCTTGGGAGTTTCCCATTCCGGATCGGAGAAGAAGCCGTCGATGCCCTCCTTGTGGATCTCCTCGCACCAGTCTCGCTGCGCATCGAAGAACTCCCTGTCTTCCGCGCTACGCGCGAAGGGACCCAGCCGCCACATCAACATCCGGTCGCGCCAATTGTCCCGGCTGGCGTCACCGACGGAACGCATCTGCCCCAGCCAGAAGTTGAAGACTCCCTCGGGCGTCCTCGGAGAGATTGTCGTCATCGCCCTCCCACCGCTCTATCGGAGGAGCTTCAACGTGCCTGACCCTGAAACGTGATGATGGTTCCAGAACCTGAATGACCCGTGAAGTTCACCGATCAGAGGACAATTATGGCACAACGACTCATTTAATGATATATTTTGTCATATTTCGTGGAAACTTCTAATTTACGAACAATTGCATTTAGTTAGAAATAAAATGTTTACATCGCCATCATTGCGAAGTCTCTTCCTGCTGGTGTTGATGGGGGTTGGATCGACGGTCATCGCCGCCCAGGACGTACCTTCGAGAGAAGGAGCGGCGGATGCAACCCAAGCCCGGAGTGCCGCGGATATGCACGAGGCCGTGCTCACCGGGAACCGCTTTCCGTCCGCCACCGTCTGCGCCCAGTGCCACCCCAAGCAGTTCCGGGAATGGTCGGTGTCCCCCCATGCCTATGGCCAGCTCAGCTCCGTGGTCATGGCGTTCCAGAATGCCACCAACAGAAAAATCAGCTCCACCGCCGGCGACTTTTGCCAACGTTGCCATGCGCCGATAAGCGCGGCTCTGGGCACACCCGCCGCCAGGTCCAGCCTCGACCGCTCGGCCATCGAGCGCGAGAGCATCACTTGTGTGGCGTGCCACCGGGTGCGGCGGAACTTCGGCAAGATCACCGGGCGGTTCCCGATCGTGGAGGGGGACATCTACGCGCCGATGTACAGCGTCGACGACGGCACGCGGCTGAAAGAGATCCTGGACCAGCCCGGCAAGTACCCGGTCCAGCCCAGACGCGGCGAAACCGGACGCGCCATCCATGCGGAGATCAAGCCGTTCTTCGAGTTGCGTGAACCCGGCTTCTGCGGCGGCGTCTGCCACGAGGTCATCGCCCAGACCGGAGGCCGCAGCCACGAGATGCTGACCGAGTACAAGCGCTCCCCGGCGGCGGCCAAGGGCGTCACCTGCGTCGACTGTCACATGGGGACGGTCCAGGGCAAGGCCTCGCCGTTCGAACGCGGTCCGGCCGCGGTGGTGGGCGGCGTGCCCACCCCGGAACGGCGGTTGTCCAATCACTTCATGGCCGGCCCGGACTACTCCGTCGTCCACCCCGGCATCTTTCCCCACAATGCCGATGCCGCGAAGCTGAAGACCCCGCGGGAGTGGGTACAGTTCGACCATGAGGCGGGCTGGGGCACCGAGAAGTTCGAGGACTCGGTGCCCGCGGACCACGTCTTCCCCGAAGCGTGGCAATCCGTCGACGATCGCTTCGAGGCGCGTGACATCATCGGGGAGCAGCTCAAGTTGCTGGCCTGGGCCGACGGGCAGCGTCTGGAGGTTCTGCGCAACGGGTTCGGACTGTCGGAGGTCACGGACATCCGCGCCTCGGGCGACGGCCTGGCCTTCTCCCTCGCGGTGAAGAACCTCACCGACGGCCACTACGTGCCCACGAGTTTCGACATCAAGCGCACGGTGTTCCTGGAGGTTGGCGTCACCGATTCGTCCGGTAAGGTGGTCTACCGCTCGGGGGACCGGGACCCTAACGGCGACCTTCGGGACAAGCACTCGCGTTACGTGCTGGCCGGCCTGCTGCCGCACGACGACGACCTCTTCAACCTGCAGTCTAAGACCTACGTGGGGATCGTGCGCGGACCCGAACGCTCCCAGGTCCTGTCCCCGCCCATGTCCCTGACGGCCATGCCCATGGTCCGGCCAGACGGGCGCCCCACCATGCTCTATGGCCGCACCCGGGGAAGCAGGAAACACCGGACGGGAATCCCGGCCGGGCAGTCCCGCTCCGCCGACTACCGGGTTCCGGCGGACCGGCTCCGGCACGGCGAGAGCTACCACATCGACGCCCGGCTGATCTTCCAGCCGGTGCCCGTGAACCTCATCCACGCGAGCCAGCATATGGGATTCGACTACGGAATGAGTCCACGGGAAGTCGCCGACCGCATCGTCAAGGGCGCGGCCGAAGTCTGGCGCCGGACGGCAACGGTACGCTACGCGGCGGAGGGGCGGTAACGTGGCGGCAGCCGGGACCCGACGCAAGAACCGGTATGCTCTGACACTGGCGCTCGCCCTGCTGCTGGCCTTCATCGCTTCGCCGCGGCCGGCCCCGGCGGGTGACGACCCCGACCTGGACCTGCGAAAGGAACCGGTCCCGTTCCTCGATTCCGAAGATCTGCCGAAACGCGCCGGCGCCCTCATCGAACTGGGCCGCGGCATCAACGAGGGCGGACAACTCGACGACGGCATCGAGATCCCGACCGGCGCCGTGTGGCAGCCCGCGCTCTGGATCTACGGGTCGCTCCGGACCGCGGTCCTCTCCACCGACGGCGACCGGAGAACGCGCCGAAACGGCGACGTGTCGGAGTTGAGGAGCCGCCTGGACGTGTTCGCCAACCTGCAGCTCGCGGGCACCGAGCGCATTCAGGCCCATATGCGCCCGGTGGACAAGGCCGGGCGTTTCGCCGGCCAGACCCTATCGCCGTCATCGGCAAAGACCGCCTACAAGGCCGATTGGGACGACGACTTCGAGACCCTCTTCTTCGAGGGCGACATCGGCGAGATGTTTCCCCGGCTCGACCCGCGGGACCAGGGCGGGTGGGACATCGGCTTCGCCGTCGGCAAGTTTCCGGTGGAGCTTCAGAACGGTTATCTCGTGCGGGACGAGATGACCGCCGTCGGGCTGTCCAAGAACAACATCCGGTTCCCGGGCTCTTCCGGGATGCGCGTGCTCGGCCTCTGGGCCTTCCACCACGTCAACGAATCCGGCAACGCCCGCGACCGCCGCGACGTGGACCTGTTTGCGCTGTCGGTTGAGGGCGACTTCCCCTGGGGACTGCTGGAAGTGGACATCGGCGGCACCGTCGCGGACAAGCGGCGGGGCAACCAGATCAACGGCGGCATAGGCTGGACGGGCCATTTCGGCATCCACAACACGTCGGTTCACGCCAACTTTTCCAGCCACACCAACCAGACCATCGACGCGGCCCGGGGCCTCAACGTCCTGCCCAACGGCGTGGAGAAGGACTACGACGGGACGTTGCTGGTGCTGGGCTATTCCAGAGAAATAGGGCTTCAGCATGATCTGATCTACGCCACCGGCTACTGGGCCAACGGCTACTTCGGACGGCTCGCCAGCAACGCCAGCCCGACCCTCGGTCCCATCGGGCTGTCATTCGCCGGCGTCGGGCTCGGCGCCTACCGGCCCGCGCTGTGGCCGGCGCCGCTGGACTCTCTCGGCGCGGTTGTGGGGGTGCAGAGGTTCCTGTTGGAAGAAAGAGCCAACGTGACCCTGGAGTTGGCCCACCGATACGACCTGGCGCAGGACGACCCGTTCGGCAACACCAGCGGGTTCGCCGTAACCACGCGTATCCAGTACAAGATCGCCGAACGCTTCATGTTGCAGTTGGATGCCTTCTACGCCGTCCATTCCGACGACTCCGGGCCGCCACAGGATGCGGAATCGGACGAGGACTCTTCAGCCGTACGGCTGGAGCTCAGGGTCGGCCTGTAGACCAGGCTTTGCTTGCGGGAACGGACGCCGCTCTGGTGTTCGGAAGACAAGGACGAATCAGACGAAACAGAGGAGGTTCTGATGTTGAAGCTTGTACTCATTGCGTCCATGGCACTATGGGTTGCCATGCCCGGCATGGTGGCCGGGGAGGACGTTTGGCATGTGAAGGCCTTGAGCGATGGCAATACCCTCGGGGTCAAGGCGATCGACAGCGACGGCAAGATGCACGGAGTAAAGGCGGCCGGCGCGGGACAGGTCAAGGCCGTTCAGGCCAGGGTCGATGGCGAGATCCTGCCCATCAAGCTGATCGATCAGGGCGGCAAGCACTTGTCGGTCAAGGCGATCCGCAAGGACGGGAAGCTGATGGACATCAAGGCCATCGGCGAGGGCGGCAAGAAGCTCGATGTCAAGGGCGTGGCTCAAGACGGCCACGTGTTTCACATCAAGGCCATCGATGGTGACAAACGGCTCGGCGTGAAGGCCATCGGGCCGGAGGGGACCAACTGCGGCGTGAAGGGGTTGCGCCTGTCCGCGGACGCCCATGAGGGCGAAGTGAACGGCGTGAAGTTCCATGGTCACGTCAAGGCCATCTGCCCCTGACAACCGTCCGGCGAGCCCGGTCACGGCTTCCTGGCGACTCTCGTGTCCTGTCCGGCGAATCGGCCGGACAGGACACGAGACCGCGTTTCGGATAAGAGAATCTCTCGTGAGCATGGAAACGTGGCTGACATCGGCAATCCTCGTGGGCGTCGGAGCGCTAGTCGCCGCAATGGTGGTGGACGCGTGGTCACGCGCCGCGTGGCGGCGCCGGCGTCTGGCCCTCGACGTGGCACGATACTCGGCGCTGGCGGACGTGTTGGCCCGACGCGACGAGGCCATCGTCCAGAATCTCTCCCGGAGCAGGAGTTGGGACGGTTTTCGGAATTTTCGCGTCACCCGCAAGGTCCAGGAAGCGGACAACATCGTTTCCCTTTACCTCCGTCCGCATGACGGGCGGGCGGTGCCGGCGTTTCTTCCGGGCCAGTTCCTCACCTTCCGTTTCCACGACGAAACCGGAGGAACGCCGACCATCCGGTGCTATTCCCTCTCGCAGGCGTACAGTCCGGAGCTTGACTACAGAGTGACCATCAAGCGGCTGGCGCCGCCGCCCGACGCGCCGGCGGGCACCCCATGGGGAAAGTCGTCTTCCTATTTCCACGCGGTGGAGGAAGACAACGTCGTCGAGGTGGGTCCGCCGGCCGGACAATTCACCCTGGACCTGGCCGCGGGGCGGCCCGTGGTCTTCATCGCCGGCGGTATCGGCGTCACGCCGTTTCTCGCCATGACCGAACATCTGGCCCGGCACGAGCCCGACCGCGAAGCATGGCTCTTCCACGGCGTCAAGAACCCTCGGGAACAGGTGGCCGCCGACCCGCTCCGCGCCTGGGCCGAGAAACCCAACTTCCATTTCATCACCTGCTACAGCCAACCGTTGGAAGACGGCCAATCCGCCCAGCCGTTCAACGAAGAAAGCATCGTGACCCTCGATGTCCTGCGGCAGTGGCTGCCCTCCTCGAACTATGAGTTCTTCGTCTGCGGTCCGCCGCCGATGATGGCGGCGATCATGGAAGGCCTTCGGGAGTGGGGGGTGCCGCCCGGCTCCATCCACATGGAGGCGTTCTCCTCCGAGACCGTGCGCGAGATCGGCATGGCCAGTCTGCTGGCCGGACAAACCGCGACGTGGGAGGTAGCGTTCCGGGGCAACAACAAGAAGCTGCAATGGCGCGGGGACTCCGGGACGATACTGGACCTGGCCGAACGGAACGGCATCTTCCTGCCCTCGGGGTGCCGGGCCGGGAACTGCGGCACGTGCGCCGCGCCGGTGCTCGCGGGTTCTTTCACCTATCTCTCCAAGCCCGAGGCGAGGGTGGACCAGGGCAACTGCCTGGTGTGCATTTCGGTGCCCACCGAAGACATGGAGTTCGCGTGATCATGAAGCCGACCGCGCAACGACCTTTCCACGACCCGCGTCTGATAGTCGCAGCCGCGTTCCTGGCCGCCGTGTTTTCCCTCGGCCTCACGGGTCTCGCCAAGGCTCAGGAAAGTGTCCGCATACCGGGGCCCGGCCTCGACATTGGCGCCGTCCAAGGACCCAATGCCTGCGCCGAGTGCCACAAAAAGACCGCCCAGGTCTGGAAACGCACCGTTCACCACCGCGTGATCAAGGAGACCCATCGCTCCAAGGAGGCTCGGGCCTTCGCCAAGAGCCTGCGGGTCCGGCGCATCAAGGACCCCAAGGCGTTGTGCGCCACCTGCCACTACACGGTCCAGAAGGGAAAGAAACGTCCCAAGGCCATTGCCGGGATCTCGTGCGAGTCCTGCCACGGCGCGGCCCGGGACTGGATCAAGGTCCATGGCGAGTTCAGCGGCAAGAAGAAGGAAACCGAGTCCCCCGAGGAGGCCGCGGCCCGATGGACGCAGTCCGAGAAGGCCGGCATGATCCGGCCGCGCAACCTCTACAAGCTGGCGCGGAACTGCTACTCATGCCACGCCACCGGTCATGAGGACCTGATCAACGTCGGCGGACACCCTTCCGGCGGTCAATTCGAGCTCTTGTCCTGGACCATGGGCGAGGTCCGGCACAATGTCTGGTACACACCGGCCAACGACGAGGCCTCGCCGGCACGCAAACGCATGCTGTACCTGGCGGGCCTGTCGCTGTCCCTGGAGACCTCCCTGAAGGCGCTTTCCGAGGCCCGGAAGGCCGACGGCATGTATGCCGCGGATCTGCGGGTCAGGATCGGGCGGGCCAAGGCAGGTCTCGCCAAGGCCGCCGAGCGCCTGGCCGGAGTGGTCGAGCTCAAGGCCATGGTCGACGCCGTGCCGGCCCCGGGGGCCGCCGCGGCGCAACTGGAGGCATCCGCCGCCGCCGTGTCCGAGCAGGCGCGGCGGCTGTTGGAGCGCGACGGGGGCGGCATGGAGGCCCTCGATGGGATGCTGCCGGGCACGGGCGACTACGTCGGCAAAGTCGCCAAACCCTGACCGCCTCCCCGCGACCTGAAGGCGAAGGCGTATGTTCAGACAACTCTCCGCCAGTGAGCAGGAAGCCGTCCGCCAGGCGGTGACGCAGTCCCCACTGCTGTCGAGTATCGCCGCCGACGGGAGCGCGGCGGCCCGGTTCGAGGAGATCCTGGCTCAATACGCGCGACCCGTGCGTTTCGACGCGGGAGAGGTGGTGTGCCGCGAGGGCGACTACGGCAGCGTCCTCTACTTCGTCCTGGAAGGGTCGCTCCGGGTGGTGGTCGAGGACCCGGAGGGCGTGATGGCCCTTGCCGATCCGCCCCGCCTCGTGTCCATCGGACCCAAGCGGCGTTTCTGGGAATTCTGGAAAGCCCCCGAGGAAGAGGAAATCTTCGTGGTGGACGCCAACGTCCGGCAGAAGCTCGCCAACATGGACGAGGTGCTGGAGTCCTGCGAGACCGTCCGGCTCGAACCGTCTTCGGCGGACAACGCCATCGCCGGCGCTTTCGCCGTGCTGACCCGCTCGGCGTTCCGACGCACCGTGTTCGCCGAGACGCCGGTACGGCTCCTGGCCGTGCACTGGCGTGGCATGCGCGACATGACCGCCCTCGGCGATGCCCCGCGCCGGTCCATCAATGCCCACTGCCTGGCCGAGATCGTGGATCTGATGCGTTCGGGCAGGTTCGCCGTTCCGGTCTTCTCGCCGCTGCCGAAGAGCGCCCTGACCGCTCTCATGGAAACCGCGGACTTCCGGTTCGCCGGCGGTCCCTCCTCTGGATTTACCGCCCTCCGACAGGACGAGCCGGTCCGGGAAGTGTTCGTGGTCGTCTCCGGGTTCGGCCGCGTCCGTCATCTCTCCGCCGGCGAGAGCCACAGCGTCGGTTTCGTTCGCCGGGGCGATGTCTTCGGGCTCGCGGCGCTGGCCGCGGGCGGGCAAGGGGCCGCGAGCAAGACCTCCCTCGAGTTCCTGGGCGACACCAGTCTACTGGTGCTGCCGGGGACGGCGCTGATGGAGGACTGCCTCCCCTTCCTTTCCCATGAGGACATCACCCGCTGCGACCCCGCCGCCCGTGTCGAACTGGGCGATCCGGACACGACGACGTCCACGGCCCTGCGGGACCGCTCGCGCGAGGCTTCGCTGATCGACTTCCTCGTGGACAACGCTTTCGTCAGGGGCCGGCAGGCCATGGTCATCGACCAGACCCGCTGCGTGGGGTGCGATGCCTGCGTACAGGGTTGCGCCGATACCCATGGCGGTGTGCCGCGATTCGTCCGCCAGGGTCCCGCCAAGGGCGGCTACTCCGTCGCCAATGCCTGCATGCATTGCGAGGAAGCGCCGTGCCTGGTCAACTGCCCCACCGAAGCGGTGTTCCGGAAGTTCAGCGGAGAAGTGGTGGTGTCGGAAGTGCTGTGCATCGGTTGCGGCACCTGCACCGCGGCCTGTCCCTACGACAACATCCGGCTGGTGGAGATGGGGCTCAACGCCGAGGCGAAGGAACGGTCCATCCCCGTCGCCGCCAAATGCGATCTCTGTATCGGCCAGGAGACAGGCCCCGCATGCGTGCGCGCGTGCCCGCACGACGCCATCGCCCGCGTCGACCTTACCGACCATGAGCTGGTCGGGCGGCTGGCGGCGGGCACGCCGTTGCGCACACTGAACTCCAAGGGATGATGACCTCACCCGCCGGCAGCCAGGGGCCGCGAGCCGCGTCCTTCATCCACGGGCGGGTGCCGTGACGGCACGGATCGCCATCGGATGGCTCGCCGCGGGGGCGGCCGTACTGGCGGGCGCCGCGTGGTACCGCGTCGCCGACACCGCGCTGCTGCCCACGCCGCACTGGACCGGCTGGACCCTGGCCCTGGCCTTCCTGTTGCTGGGAGTGCACGGGATGCGGCGGGTCCAGCGGCGCTGGCCCGGGGCGGCGCGGTTGCGCGTGCACCTGCAACTCGGGTGGGTCGCCGCCCTGCTGTTCCTGGCCCACGGCGGCGGCTTGCCGCCGGGCGCCTTCCACCGCATCCTGTGGCTCTCCTTCGCCCTTGCCCTGGCATCCGGAGCCGTGGGCTTGCTCCTCGAAAGGCTCTGCACGCGCTGGCAACGGGACTGGGACGCGCTCCCTTACCCGCGCATCGCACAACAGCGCGCCGAGCTGGCGGCCGAGGCCGACGAAGCCTTCAACGAGATCGTGAAGCGCGGCTGCCCGCCCCTCATGGCGCGGCTCTACGCCCAGCGCCTGCTGCCGTTCCTGCGCCGTCCGGCCCATCCGTGGCAGCACTGGACCGGTTACGGGCGGCCCCTCGAGGAGGTCCTGGAGGAGCTGTCTTATGCCGGCCGAGAGCTGGCGGAAGACCCGGACTTCCTGCGGATCAAGGAGATCGTTATAGAGAAGACCCACCTCGATCAGCGTTGGGCGCTCTACTGGCTTCAGCGAGGGTGGCTGTTCGTCCACCTGCCCGCGTCCGCGGTGGCCGCGGTATTCGTGATCTTCCACATCGTGATCGTCCACTCGTTCGGGGGGTGAGAGCTGGCGAGACATCCCACAGATGCGTTCATCTTCGCCCACGAGGACTGGGAGTGCGGACGGGAAGGAGTTCCCTGCCGCTTCGGACCGGAGCGCTCGGGGCGGTGCCCGGCACGCGCCGAATGCATCCCGCAACGGAGCGGCGACCGCTGGCTGTGCCGCCGGCCGCTGGCCCGCGGCGGACCCTGCGAGAAGGGTCCGCTGCCTCACGGGGAGTGCTGTTTCCCGCCGACGCCGTGCGTACCTCGGGCGACGACCCAACGCCGGCTGAGAACCGCGTGGCGGCTCGCGGCCCTGTGCGCGCTAGCGGCCGCGATGGTCCTTTTCATGAACCGGCCCACGCTCTTGCCGGGGCCGGTGCTGTCGAACCACGCGGCCTTCGAGAATGACTGCGGCCAGTGCCACGCGAGCGTGGAGGAACCGTCTCTCGCGTGGGCCAAGGACATCGCCGGCGCGGCACTGTTCGGCGTGAAACGGGACTTGGCCAACACGGCCCGGTGCATGGCCTGCCACGACTTCGGCCCCGACGCCCTGGCCGCGCATGGAACCGTCCCGCCGGCCGCTCACCCGGCGGCGACGGACCAGGACGAGAGCCGGCGGGCGTGGTCCGAGACGCGCCGCGCTTCGCTGACGACGCGTCTGGCGGCGGCGGTGCTGCCGGCGGACTACGCGATGTCGGACACCCCGGGAGCCCGGGGGTCCATCGCCTGCGCCGTCTGCCACCGCGAACACGAGGGCCGCGACTTCGTCGCCACCGCCATGACCGACGCCCGCTGCCAGGTCTGTCACACGGGTGCATTCACCGGTTTCGCCGGACACCCTCCTTTCACCGACTATCCCCATCACCCTGTATCCAGGGTCGCCTTCGACCACGGCAACCACTTCAGCCGGCACTTCGCCGCCGCGGCCAAGGATGGCGCCACGCCCCCCGCGACCTGCGGGACGTGCCACACCGGCGAGATGGCCATCGACGGCTTCAGCGCCTGCGCGTCTTGCCATGAGGCCGAGCTCACCCGCCCGGTCGCGGGCTCGCCGGATCTGGAGTTCCTGGCCCCGCCCGGCCTGGACCTCGAAGTGCTGGCCGACGCCGGCATCGGCGACTGGCCGGTGGATGCCGAGGCCGAGCCCAACGCATTCCTGCGGCTGATGCTCGAGGCCGGCGGGTATCTGGACGCCGCCGACATGAAGACCGTCAACGAGGCCGACCTGCTGGATCTGGCCGATGCCGGCGAGGAAGAGAGACGGGCCGCCGCCCAACTGGCCTGGGCGTTCAAGAAGCTGACCCGTGACCTGGTGCGGGAAGGACCTTCGGTATTCGTAGAGGCAGCGCAACCGTCTTCCACGGTCAAGGCCGATCTGGCCGGTTCTCTGCCATTCGAGGTGGTGCGCCACGCGGCGGATCAATGGTTTCCCGAGTTGGCGGACGAGCTTGAACGGCACCAACAGGGCGAAACGATGGAGACCCGCGCCATCGAATTGGACCTGGACGACCCGGAGGGCGTCGAGGACATGGAAGAATGGCTGCGCTACGGCGGCTGGCGATACCACGAGCTGGCGCTGCGCTACCGGCCCACCGGACACGCGGACCGTTTCCTGCGCGGCTGGCTGACGTTGTCCACCACCCCGACCGACACCGGCGCCGCGCTGTTTGCCGTGCTCACTGACGAAGAGGCGCCGTCGGCAGGCTGCGCCAAGTGCCACGTCAGCCGCGTGGAAGGGACTCCCGCCTCCGGTGGCGGAACGCAACCGGTCCCGCGTCTGAACTGGTTCGCCCGAGCGACGCGCCACGTCCCGCCGGCGCGAGTGGGCGAACCTCCCGGATCGGGATCCGGCACGGCGCGCGCAACGGATCCGAGCATCGAGCCGGACACACTCCGGCATCTGCGGACCTTCTCGCACCGGTCCCATCGGCAGGCGGTCCTCCAAAATGGATGCGTTTCCTGTCACCGGGTGGCGGAGAGCAAGGAGTCCCGGCGAAGCGCGGCCGGGTTCGCGCCCGTGTCACCCGCCGACTGCGCCACCTGTCACCGGGAGAAGACCGGGCTGGCCCGCTGTCTGACGTGTCACCGCTACCATTTCGAGAAGGACGGAGACCGACGGCTCCTCACCGGCGACCGTGCGGCCGCCCGCGAGCCGTCCGGAAAGTGAGACGGGCTTCTACACCCCGTCACCGGCCAAGGCCTCCAGGATCACCAGCAGCGCCTGCCCCGCGACCTCGCCGGCGGCCACCATTCGGAGCAGGAGCTGTCGCGCCTCGGGGTGCCGCCGGGAGGTATCGGTGAGGCTGTCGCTCCAGCCGCCGTCCACGAGCTTCCTCAAACCAGCTTCGAGCGCGCCGCTGTCATGACCCGCCGCCATGGCGTCCGCGGCGGCTCGGCGGACCAGCCGCGAAGGGTCGCCGAGGGCGCGCATGACCGCCTCGCGATGGACCCCGGCAACAGCCGTCACCGCTGCCGCGCGCACCGAGGCATCGGTATCGTCAAGCAATGGGACGATCCTTGAAGCCGCATCGTGCCCCGTGCCGGTCACGGCCCGCGCCGCGGCGCAGCGCACCCGCGCGTCGTCGCATCCCAGACACCGAATCAGGACTGCCCGGAGGCCGGGCGGCAAGGGCATGGCCCGCGCGCGTTGGGCGACGGCCTCGACCGCCGCCGCGCGCAGGTCGGGTGTCGCCGCTTCGGCCGCTTCGGCCAGTGACTCGTCGATCCCCTCGGCCGCGCAGTCCGCCGCCAGACGGACCGCCACCAGGCGGATGTCGGCGTCGATGTCGTCCGCCCCTTCCACCGGCACGCGGCGGGAGCGCGCCCGGCCGCCGCGCGACGAGGAGGGCGAAAGCTCCGGGGAAGGCGCCGTCGTCTCCGTTGCCTGAATCGCTTCGAGGGTGGAGCGAGGGTAGGACAAGCCTCCGACATCGCCGTCCGAACCGGCCGCGGCAGCGCCCGGCGCCGGCGCATCCACGGGGACGATGCCGCCTTCGGGCGTAATGGCGACCGGCCCGCTTCCCTCCCCGGTACCTGCCTGGTCCGGAACCTCGTCGTGAAGGGACTCCGGCGCCCGCAGCCGGCCACGCACGGCGTCGACCAACAAGTCGCGCGCTTGGCCGCGGACGTCCTCGGATGCGTCGTGGGTCAGCGCCGCCGCCGCCGCCAACGCGGCCAACCGGACCTGCCGGACCGGATCTGCCGCCGCCGGACGCAACGCGGCCAGCGCGTCACGGGTACCGATCTTTCCCAGCGAACCGAGCGCGGCGATACGTACCTCGACGGCCGTTTCCGCATCCGTCGCCCTCTCCCGCAGCACGCTCAGGGCGTCCTCCCCCTCCACCTTGGGCAGCACCCGCGCGGACGCGGCCGCCAAGGGTGTGTCCCCGTCACGCAACCACGTTTCCAACTTCGCGCCGAGGTCCGGCTCATCCGCCGGGGACAAGCACCCGGCCAGCGCTTCGAGGGCCACGCGGCAGACCGCCGGTGCGGTATCGGCAAGCGCACGCCGCCCGATGTCCGGCCGCCCGGGCACGACCCGCGCCAGCGCGGCCGCGCGAACCGAAGGATCCGGGTCGTTCAGGGCCATTTCAGGCAAGGCCGGGTCGCCGGCATCCAGGTTGTCCGCCGCGAGCCGGCGCACGCCCGCGCTCGGATCGCCGACCAGACGGTCGCGCAGCGGCGCCAGCCGTTCCCGGCCGGCCCGCGCCAGCGTCGCCAGAGCCCGTTGCCGAACCCGCTCGTCGCCGTCGTTCAGGAAGTCGAGGAGGGCCGCGATTCCGCGCCCCGGCATCTTCGCGAGAGCGGCGAAGACCACGTGGTCGAGTTCCTGGCCGGCCTCGTCGGACCGGACCCGGAGCAAGTCATCCGCCGCGGCCTCCGCGCCCATTTCCCCGAGGGCGGCGATGGCGGCCACCTGCACGTCGAGCCAGTCGTCCCAGGAACCCTCTTCCCACGCCACGTCGGACGCGCATCGATCTCGCGCCAGCGCCCGCAGCAACGCCGTGGAGGCTTCGTCCCGGAGCCGGCTCAAGGCCCCCACGGCCGCCGTCTTGACCTCGCCCACCGGGTCGCCCTGCAACGAACGCCGGATCGCGGCGGCGTCCCGCGGCCGGGCGCAGCGCGCCAGCGCCACCATGACATCCGCGCGTACGTCCGGATCCGGGTCCACCAACGCCTCCACCAAGGCCGGCGCCGCCTCCTCGTCGCCCGAGGCGCCGAGGGCGCGGGCGGCCGCGCAACGAATGGGTTCTTCGGGCGCCCGGAGATAACGGGAGATGGCCTGAATGGGATCGTGCATGCGACAAACTCACGCAAGAGTGGAAGAAAGCGTCCTGCCCCGCTTCACTTGAGCGTCCTCCGCATGGCGTACTCTCACGGAAAGACAAACCGCGGTCAAGGTGGCGACGAGCCGAAGCGCACCGTCAGGCCCGCGGGTGCGGCCGTTCCTGCACTCGGTTGACTTCGACACTTCCCTCCAATAATTGCCGAGAGACGGGAAAAGCGGCGCAGCGGCGGGCGCCCGCAAAGGGGTGCGCCCTCCCGGCCGATGACGGGAGTACGAGGCCCATATTGCGGTTTGGGCACGGGGACGGTTCCGTGACAGTGGTGAGACGAGGCCAGGCATGAGCAGGAGATTGCAGCAGCCGAGCGGCTCGGGGCTCCGACATTTGGCGTTGCGGACGTTGGTCCTTGCGGTTACGGCCGCGATGCTCTGGCTCGCGTTGGCGTCGGCGCAGGAAAAACCCCCGCCGAACCAGACGGGTCTGAGCGCGCTGGAGGTATGGGAGGGTGCACCCTTCCGAACCGCGCGGGCGGATTTCAGCGGCGGCTTGGAGAAGGGCCTGGAAAGCCTGGGCAAGGGACTGGTCGGCATGTTCACGCCGCGGCTGGAAAAGCGGCTGGAACTCAGTCCGGTTTTCCGGAGCGACGTAAGCTCCTATTCGGTGCGGATCGGCTACCGGGTGACGGAAATCTCGATCCTGGCGTCGGCGGTGCCGTCTGGCGCGAGGATCGAAGTGACCGGTATCGGGCCGGGCGGCGTCGCGCTGAAGCCCGGTCCGCGCATGGACGGTATCGATATCAGCCTGGGCGACAGGCAACTGCGGGCCGATGTGCTCACCTCCTTGAAAGACTTGCCCGTAGGGAAGAGCAAGGTCACGGTGCGGGTCGCGGGCGGGGCCGGGGACAAGACGCGCAGCGCCGAACTGGCGGTGGTGCGCCTGGACGCCGACTTGAAGGATGCGGAGGAGCGGCTGCTGTACTTCCGGGGGGCAGCGGAAAAGGGGAAGGCGGATGCGCTCTCTCGCGCCATCGAGGCGGGCGCGGACGTCGATACGGTGTTGGCGTTCGGGACGCAGCGGGCGACCGCCCTGGTCATCGCGGCCGCGATGGGTTTCGGAGACGCGGTGGACGTCGCCATCCGGGCGGGCGGTGACGTCAATGGCGTATTTCACGCTCCCGGAGACAGCGCGGACGGCGCTTCCGCGCTTCTGCTGGCGATCCAAAAAGGGGACGAGCGGATCGTGCGGCTGCTGCTGGGCGCGGGAGCCGACCCCAATCTGACTCTGCCGGGTCCCGAGGTGCACAGGAAGTATTCGCTGGCGGGCGCAACGCCGCTGCTACTGGCGCTCGGCAGAAACGAATACCGGATCGCCCGCGTGCTGATCGAAACGGGAGCGGACGTCAACCGGACCCTTCCGGACGCCTTGGCCGGTTCAGATGCGTCGCTGTCAGGTGCGTCTCCCCTGATGCTGGCCTCCTTTCTCGGAAAAGCGGATCTTGTGGACGCTTTGATCGAAGCCGGCGCGGACGTGAATCACATGATCCCCGGGGAGAGGCGGAGAGGTGGCCGGAATCCGCGGACGGCGGGACTGACCGCGCTGAAAGCGGCAACGCGCCAAGGGCACACCGCCATTGCGGATCGGCTGAAGGAAGCCGGCGCGACACGATAATTGCCGGTTCGCCGCGCATCTTTGCAAACCGATTTGTGAGACACCACCCTAGATCATGTCGCGGCGGGCGAACGACATGCTGCGGAACTGGCGCTTGTAGGGGCTCTCGCCCAGGCGCCTCAGCCGTCCCACCCCCATCTTGTAGTTGTAGTTGCCGCTGACCCAGTCCACCACGCGGCCCGAGAGGGCGTTGGCGGGCTGGCTGGTCTGCAGGAAATCCATGAAGCCGACGCCCTTCTTGATGGCCGGAGTCACGATCACCACCGCGGTGATGGCGCCGCGGGTCAGCTCGATGTAGCCGTTACGGAGCAGCGCGGTGAAATCGAAATCATCCGCCTCGACGCCGAGGATCGTTTCCTTCTGCACCGGGATGCGGTCGGAATAGACCGTCGCGTAGTCGCCGCTCTCCAACCCCCGCGCGCGAGCGTCGTCGGGGTGCAGCTCGATCCAGTTCTCGGGCCAGCGCTGCTCGATGTAGGGGCGCCGCCGGTCGTCATAACCCGACTGCCAGCGCTCGTTGATGCGCCCGGAGGTGATCCAGATCTCCCCTTCCCGCGGCTTCATCCACTCCCAGTAGCCGGAGAAGAGTTCCCACGGCGCCTTCTGCAGGTTCAGTTTCCCGGTCTGGGTGTTGAAGTGCGTCAGCTTCTTGTTGAAGACCGTGGCGCCGGCCGGACCGTCGTCCGGCAGCACCCGGTTTACGTCATGGAGGCGCTTGGTCTCCTCCAGGGTGCCGTCGGCGCGCATGAGAACCGGACCCTGGATGCCGTTGTTGCCGAACTCACGGAGCTTGTCGTGAAGGGTCTTGCCCTCGCGTTGGGCGGCCACCTTGACCGCGAAGAAATCCTTGCGCGAGCCCCGTGAGAAACGCGCACCCTCTTCCAGCACCTGGTTGGAATCCTCCCAGTCGAAGCCCTCGAAGCCCATCTTCCGCGCCAGTTGCGCGATGATCCACCAGTCCGGCCGGGCCTCGCCGGGGGCGTCGTAGAACTTGGGGTAGAGGCGGATGCGACGCTCGCCGTTGGCCCGGGTGAAGGTCTCCTCGCCCCAGCCGGCGGCCGGAAACACGATGTCGGCGTAGCGTGCGCCGATGGGATCCACCAGGTAGATATCCTGGTCCCACACCGCCATGCCCCCGGAGTCCACCCGCCGCTTCAGCGTTTCAACGACCTCCTCGCGGTCGAAGCTCCGCACCTGGTGCGGGTTGCGCGTCGTCAACTCGTCGAACTTCTCCTGCAGGGACTGGGTGCCGCACATGCCCTGGACCCAGGTGTTGCCGATGACGTGAGCGAGGCGCGTGTGTCCGGACATCAGGTAGCGGTCGGTATCCAGCGCTCTCCTGCGCCGGCCCGGCAGCTTCTCCGGGCTCTTGTTGCGCGGGTAGCTGCCGCCCCGCAGGCCGCCGCGCTGGTGTCCGCCGGCTCGGCCGACGACCTGGCCGGGCCGTCCCCCGGCGCCGCAGACGATGCCCAGGGAGGCGATGGCGTTGGTGTTGCCGGTGTTGTTGGACCAGTAACAGCCCTTCTCGATCATGATCGAGGTCTTGGGCCGGGAGCCATCGGCACGCGGCTTCGCCATCCACTCGGCGGCGGTATAGATCTTCCGGACGTCGATGTCGGCGATGGCGGCGGCCTTTTCCGGCACCGCGTAGTCCTGGGCCAGCAGCCACTTCTTCCAGTCCTCGAACCCGTCGGTCTGGAACATGCCCCAGGTCGTGCGCCACTGCCACGGCGTGTTGCGCGTGCCCTGTCCGAAACCGGACGAGCTCTCCCACTTGGAGTTGACCCAATCGCGGATCCACTCCCGGTCCTCCCACCCGTTCTCGACGATCACCCGCGCGATGGCCATCAGCACCGGCAGGTCGGTGCCCGGCTGGATGTCGATGTACAGGCCGCCCTGGCTTTCCGCATAGGCGACGCCGGCGGTGCGGCGCGGCAGCATGAAGATGGCCTTTTGCCCGTTCTGGATGCCGGGCATGATCCAGTCGGTGAAGAGGATGGTCTTGGTCTCGTAGGGGTCCGTGCCGCACATCAACAGCACCTCGGCGTCGCGCCAGTCCTCGTAGGACGGCCCGAAGTTGTCGAACCCCGCATCGCGAAAGCCCGGCGTGGACGTGACGTCGGACGGCGTGTCGTGGAACGTGAAGTTCGCCGTGCGCACGTTCCGCAGGGCGTACTTGGTGATGGCGTAGGTGTTCTCGAGATAGCCGTAGGAGAACGTCTTCACGGCGTAGGCGTTGGTGCCGTGCTTCGCCAGGACGTAGTTGCCCACCTGCGCCGCGACGTCGAGGGCGAAGTCCCATGTCACCGGCATCAGCACCCCGAAGATCCGCACCAGGGGAGACCGGAGCCGGTCGCGGGTGGGCTTGTCAGGGTTGTAGACCTTCTGCGCGATCAGGCCGCCCCGCACCGAGGAGTCGCCCTGGTAATTGACGAAGTCCGTGTCCTTGTCCGGGACGATGACGACATGGTGCGGCCGGCCTTCGTGCAGGACGATGTTGTGCTGGTCCGCAACCACCCAGGGGCCCAGGGGCTCCACCGGGAAATCCAGGCCGAAGGCGTTGTCATCGGCCCCCGGGCCGCCGTTCTTCCCGCGCCGCACGGGCCAGCGGTACACCTTGTAACCGCACGCCACCACGCAGTAGTCGCACGCCGTGGAGATGACTTCGGCGTCCGGCGGCGGCAGCGGCACGTTCTGTTCAGGAATGTGATACGGCGTAGCCATGACAGCGAATCCTCACGACTGGAGATTGTCGGACCGGCCGTAGATCAGGCCGAACATGCCGACCGCGTAGATGTCGTCGCCATCGAGCTCCAGCAGCACCTGTGGCAGCGATTGATATGCCTGGCCCGAAATGAAGATGCCGTGGCGCGTCAGGTCGAAGGTGGTGAGGTGCAGCGGGCACGGCCCCAATGCCTTGTCTCCGCCCCGATACGTCCCCTGGAGCGGGCCGCCCTGGTGGGTGCAGGTGTAGTTGAACGCCACCACGTCGCGGCGGGGGCCGATGCCGCCGCCCGCCGGGGTGCCCAGCTTCACCAGGATCGACTCCGCGTAGTCACCCTCGTCCGGATACTCGAAATCGACAGGCTCATCCAGCTCCAGGGACGACAGCTTGCCGATGAGCTTTCGCGGATAGGTGGACACCACCGCCGGCGTTTGCGCCTCGGGACGCCCGGGGATACCGACCATGATCACCGCGGTGGTGATACCGCTCCACAGGAGAAAGCTGCGCCGGCTCACGAGGCAGGGCGTGGAGTCGTGTCTCTCCGGGTCGCCCGAGGTTTCGGCGGGTTTTCGGCAGGATATCGTCATGGTGCTGACCTCCGGGATCGGCGCGACTTCACCTTCCGCACATTATGAGCCCGTCCCGCCCGGCGGCGGGAGCGGCTCCATCACCGGGATGTCCGGTGTCTCCATCAGGATCTCCTCGCCCGAAAGGCTCTCCAGGAAGGCCACCAGATCGTCTTTCTCCGCGTCGGTGAGGCCCAGGGGTCGGATCAACGGACTCTTGGTGGCGGCGAACTCGTTCTCGCCGCCACCTCCGTTGTAGAACTCGACCACGTCGCGCAGCGTCTCCAGCATGCCGTTGTGCATGTAGGGAGCCGTGTACCGGGTGTAGCGAAGGCTCGGGGTGCGGAACTTGCCCAGGTGCTTCTTCTCCTTGGTCCGGAAATAGAGACCCGGGTCGTCCTTGGTCTTGCGGTACATGGCCTCGGTGACGCCCTTGGCGTAGAGCTCGAAGCGGAAGGTGATCTGCGCCACCGCGTCGTCTTCCCAGCCTTTGTAGGGGGGTACGCCCACGTTGTGGTACTTCTCGTCCGTCAGCAGCGACCCGTGGTGACAGGCGATGCAGTTGGCCTTGCCGGCGAACAGCGCGAGGCCCCGCTTTTGCGGCGCGTTCAACGCGGCATCGTCGCCGCGCATGTAGCGGTCGAAGGGCGTGGCCGTCTGGACCAGCGTACGCTGGAACGCGGCGATGGCCATGTACGCGTGGCGGATGTTGGGCCAGTCGTCGCCGAAGACTTCCTTGAAGCGGCGGCGGTACTCGGGCACGAAGGCGAGCCGCGCCTCCATCATGTCGTCCTCGCCGTTCCCCGCCACCGCGCCCCTGGCGGCGGAGCGCGCCTGGGACTCCAGCGATTTGGAGGACCCGGCCCAGAAGAGCTTGCCGTAGTAGGCCGCGTTGATGATGGTCTGGCTGTTGCGCCAGTGTATGGTGCCGGGATAGCCCGTGCTCACGGCTTCCGGCACCGACCAGCCCGCCTCGGGGAAGTGGCAGACGGCGCACGGCATGGCGTAGTTGCCCGAGAGGATGGGATCGAAGAACAGCAGCTTGCCAAGCTCGACCTTCTCCGCCGACATCGGGTTGTCCGCCGGGACCGGCGGCGGACCCAGGGGCTCCAACCCGGGCGGCCGCACGGCGCCCGCCGGCGCCGCTACGGCCAGCATCGCCGCCATCAGGATCACGAGAATCACGTTCACCGCCGTCTCCCCCAATGTCCGGGACGGTTCGCCGGCATGACCATCCGCGGCGCCGCATCTAGTGTTGCGCTTGAGACGCAACACTAGTTGGGTGCCTTGCGCCAGTCTCGAACCGGCTCGTAATCGTAGTCGTCCACGCGCCAGACGAATTCGTCGGTATTGAACGTCCGGCCGCTCAGCGCCCGGAGAAAAGCCACAAGATCGGCCTTCTCGTCCGCCGTCAGCCCCAGGGGCTTGAGCCGCCGGTCCTTGAGCGGGTCGTCGCCGCCGCCCGCGTCGTAGAAGTCCACGACCTCCTCCAGCGACTGGAACACGCCGTTGTGCATGTAGGGGGCCGTCCACTCAAGCTCGCGCAGGGTCGGGGTGAGGAAGCCGCGGCGGTCCTCCGGCCGGTGCGTGCGCACGTACGCGCCGGGATCCTCGCGCAGGCTCATGTAGTTCTCGATCCCCATGAACTTGGCGTAGGTCACGAAGGCCGAGTGCCGTCGCGGATCGGCCCATATCTCCGGATTGTCCGGGACGCCCGTGTTGTGCGGCTTGTCGTCGGTGTATCGTGCCCCCGAGTGACACGCGGCGCAGCCCGCCCGGCCCTGGAACAGCGCCTGTCCCCGCCGGGCAGCCGCCGAGAGCGTACCCGTGTCCACCGGCGCGCCGTGCGAGACGAGAGTGCCCAGGAACACGGCCAGGGCCCTGCGCGCGCCGCCGTTGGACGGCTCGCCCAGCCCGGCGGCGCGGAACATCTTCACATAGACCGGATCCTGCTTGAGACGTTCCTGCATGAGCCTCATGTCCATGTTCATGAGGTAGGTCTCGGTGATCATCTCGCGAATGACGTCGTTGAGGTTCGTGCCCAGGCGGCCGTCGTGCATCCACGCGGCGCGGCCGCCGACATTGGCGAGGGTGGGAGTGTTGCGGAAGTGGGCGGCGCCCGTGTAGGCGGCGGACAGGGGCTTGCCGTCGCTGAACGCCTTGTCCGGTTGGTGGCAGGTCGCGCAGGCGAAATTGACGTCGCCGGACAGCCGCTCGTCGTAGAACAGCCGCTTGCCCAGTTCGCCCCGGGCCGCCGCGACGTCCTTTCCGCCCTCGGCGGCCGCGTTCACCACGGCGGCCGAACACAGCAAGGTCGCCAGGACCAACGCGAAGGTCATTCTCGTAAGCACCACCTGCCGAGCCCCCTGTTGCAAGAGACCTTCTTCAACCGAGTCGAGCCAACCGTGCCGGGCGCCTCGAAACCGGCACCAGGGCAGGTATCCGACAACATCATCCTACCACCGGCAGCGGCACCGAAACAACAAGGAAGACGCTCCCGCGGGTCCGTCGTTCTCTTTCAATTCCCGCCGGCAGTACCTAAATTGTAGGAGGAAGGGCCACACCGACCGGTGGCCGGCAACCCATACACCATGAGCACGGGAGGCTTCACGATGGCACCAGGCATTCTCCTGTTGTCGGCACTTATGACATGGGCGGCTTTGGGTGCGAACACGGCCTTGGCCGAGCCGGACCTGGCGGCCGGCAAGAAGGTCTTCAAGCGGTGTCTCGTGTGCCATACCGACGTGGCGGGCAAACACAAGACCGGACCCACGCTCCACAAAGTCCTGGGCCGGCCCGCGGGAACGGCCGAAGGATTCCGATACTCGGCTGCCTACGTGCGCGCGGGCAAGGAAGGCCTGGTCTGGAGCGACGAGACCCTGTCCCAGTACCTCAGGAACCCCAAGAAGTTTCTCCGGGGCTTTCTCAAGGACCCCAAGGTCAAGTCGCGCATGACGATGAAGTACTTCAAGGAAAAGGACCGGCGTAACGTCATCGACTACATGAAGTCCCTCGACGAATGAACCGGGACAAGGCCCGTGCGCCGTTGACACCGGTAACCCGCTTTGGTATCGGCGTCTCATGGCCCGCAAGCCGAGGAACACTCGGGCTGGCAGCCGAAGGGAGGCAAGCAATGACCACACAGGAACCGCGCGGCGTCGTGCATTGGATCGATCACTTCATCGTCGGCACCAACGACATGGTGAACTGGGTGGACTGGGCGGTGAACGCCACCGGCATCACCCGCCGGCCCATCAACGGCATCACCACCAAGGCGCGACAGAAGGATGTGCCGATCATGTGCTTCCTGTGGTGGGAAGGCGAGTCGTGCCGCATCGGCGCGTTCCTCCAGCCCGAGGTCTACCCGGAGACCAAGCCCCTGGGCGAGGAGTTGCCGCGGTGCGGCTTCTACATCCGCGCCGAGGACGTCGACCGGCATCTCAAACGGCTCGACCGCCACGACATCCCCCATACCGACCCGGTACGGACGGCGGACGGCGGCGACGAGGGCACGGTGATCTACTTCGCCGATCCCGACGGCAACCAGTTCGAGTTCTGGGCGCCGGAGCACATGCCCGAGGGCGCCATGGAGATCTGCACCACCGAGGGCGTCGGGCGCATCAGCCACGCCGTGTACGGTTCCCGGGACCTGGGCCGCACCGCCGACTTCTTCGGCAAGTATTGCGCCCTGGAACCGGAAGTGAACCCCAACGTGGCCGAGGGCAACCTGGTGCTGCGGCTGCAAGCGGGCGGCCGGCTCATCTACAAGCTCGCGGACCAGGTGGACGAGCGCGTGGCCGGACACGGACCGTGGTGGGACATGCATACGGCGCTGACCGTGCGGGCCGACGAGTTCATGCCCAACTACCGGCGCATGTGGGAGACCCTGCCCGAAGAAGCCATGGCCAAGGAGGACGACACCCTCACCCTGGAGCAGGAGGACGCGCTGCCCGCGCGCACCGGCCTGCACCGCAGTCCGGTGGGCTACCGCTGGAAGGCCATCTTCGAGCGCGGCGACGAGTTCTACGACTGGGACGGCCACGCCTTCCACTTCTTCGGCGGCCGGCCCGTGAAGGACGACGGCTCGCTCGCCTTCTACACCATCGTGGAGCAGGAAGAATACCTCACCGACGTCGTCATCGAAGCCGAGAAGGCCCGCGCGGCGCAAGGCTGACGGCCGTTCCCGTTCCCGGTCGAGATTGGCGGCGGCGGTTTCGAGCAGAGGAAAATGGCGCGCCCGCGCTGCTCTCGAAGCGCCTTCGGCCGGCGTGGAATTCAGGGCAGCGGGATACGGACCACGATGCCGCCCATGACGTCGCCGAGCTTGAAGTCCGTCCGCGGGCTGTTCTTGTGGGCGTTGTGGCACGTCACGCACGAGGGCGATACGGCGACGTCGGCATACACCGCGATGAGATACTCCCGACCGTCGCGGGTCTCTCCGCCATAAAAGGGCCTTGACGCATTCTCGGCGACACGGTCCAGCCCGGTGCGTTCGACCTCGGTTCTCGGCTTGCTGTTCTTGTTGATGGGCCACTTGGACAACAACGCGTAGTCGAACGCATCGGTCGTCTTGGCCGCCAGTCCCGCTCCCATTTTGAACATCTGAGCCGGCAACGGCAACACCTTGTCCCGCTCCCAGTGCTCGCTGGCCTTGAGCACCTCATCCACGTCCTGCAGGCGATAGACCACCTCGTTCGCATAGACGGTACGGTCCGACGACAAAACCGCGAACAGCGCGTCGGCCATGACCCTCGGGGAAATCCCCGTCGATTGTTTCGGTTGCTCTGGCGGGGGCTTGCTGTCACAGGCGGCCACACCCGCGACGAAAACAGCGGCCGCGAGGCGGAGAAGACTCCATCTGGTCGGCAAGTATTTCATGGATCACTACTCCCTTCTTACCCTCTCGATGACCGCGCCAGTTTCGCTAGCCCGAATTCCGGGTAGGCGCCGTTGTCATGTTCGGCGGCGTCCAGACCGGCCATCTCTGGCCCAGCACGATCACACCCGCCAGGGCGAGCCAGCCACCGGTGGAGTGCACTACGGTGGCGCCGGCGAAGTCCACCATCCCGCGAGCCGCGAGCCATCCACCACCCCGGATCCAGTGCCCCACGATGGGATAGAAGACGAGCGAGATCGGAAACGGACTATCACCCTCCCGTCTCGCCCTTGACGTCGCTCACGGCTCGAAAGCCCGAAGTTCACCCTGTTCCGCGTGCTCACGACATAATGGATAAGCATTTCTTGTTGGAAATTAAAAGCGCTATATTGTTCTTAAAGGGAAACTTGATCTTTAAGGATAATTTGATATAGATGTATTCTTTTTGGCGCAGACATCCGTCAGCGTCTCGTAGCCCCGTCCTTGCGGGCGGGCCGGCGCCGGAGGTCTGTGGCAGGGCGGAAGTCCGTCGGGACGTGTCTTCGGCCGACACTTCGGGTGCTCCAGGGAGAGGGTACATGGAACACAGAGAGCGAAGAGCCGGACTCGATCCGAACGCGAACAGCGGCGCGGAAGAGAAGCGCGACCAAAGCCGTCGCGACCAGGGCCGTCCGGCTCGCGTGGGAGTACGAGAGGCGCCGGATTCCCGGAATACCCCGGACCGGGAAGTCATCGGCGCCCCGTGGTGGGATGACGACCCGACGCCCCCGGAGACCCCGGAGGCAGAGCCCGATGCCGGCAAGGCGCCCCCCGCCGCACCCGGCGTGTCCTCGCGTGGGGGGTATCTGTACAGAGGGGTAAGGTACGACGAGCCCACTCACGCGCCAGGGTCTCACGCGCCGGACCGCCACGATGAGCCGGCGCACCGGGCCGTGGCAGCCACGAGTCCGCAGTCTCCCCCGGCCGTTCCTCCGGCCCAACGGGAAACACCGGCCGAGATGGGTCTCGGCCCTGGCTCGTGGTGGGAGGACGATCCGAGGCGCCTCGTTGGGATCGAGGCCAGGCCCGGAAGCGAAGAGGCAACCTCCAACATGCCTCCGAAGTCCGACTATGCGTCCAGCGATGCCAGGTACCGCGAGCCCATCTCCGAACCGCCCGTGCCCCGTCCGCCCGCTCCCGAGCGAGGGTCCTCGGCAGCGAAAGGAGCCGGTGGGAGGGCCGACACGGCAGCGTCCGCCGCGCCGTCGGAGGAACCATCGGCCGTTCTTCCGGCCAAGGAGGAACCGGCCGCCGCTCCCCCCGGACGAGCCGGGGACGAGAGTCCCGCCGATGCCTCTCCATGGTGGCCGCGTGCCCGGCCCGAGAACGTGGCCGAGCAAGCATCCGATCCCGAGGAGGCGGCCGGCGCCTTCTCCGGCGGAGCCCCCCTGCTGTACAGGGGCACGGGAGACACCTCGCCCGTTCCCGACCCAAGGTCCGGGAAACCCGAAGCCGGCCGTGAACCGGTAGCCCTGTCCGTGCCGGCCGCCCCGGCGGAGGAACCGTCGACCCTTTCTGCCTCACAGGGGGAGGCAAGCGATCCCACCGACGCTTCGCCCTGGGGGCACGGCCATTCCTGGCCCCAGGACCCGGCGGGACCACAATCCGATGCGGGGGAGGCGGACGACGACCCCACCCCTGCCGCGCCGCTTCTCTTCAGGGGGACCGGTTCTCCCGCGCCCGTCCCCGACCCAAGGTCGCGCGAGCCGGAAGAAGACGGTGAACCGGCGCACCTGTCGGCGCCGGCCTCCCCACCGGAAGAAGCGCCCACGCTTCTGAGTGATCCCGTCGACGCTCCGTCCTGGCGGTGGGGCCACTCCTGGCCCGAGAACCTGGCCGAGCAAGCACCCGATCCCGGGGAGGCGGCCGACGAGCGCGCTCCCGCCACGCTCCGTCTCTACAGAGGAACGGGTTATCCCGCGCCCGTTCCGGACCCGAGCTCCCGGGAGCCGGAAGAAGACAGCGAACCGGCGCGCCCGAGCGTGCCGGCCTCCCCGCCGGAGGGATCAGCCGCCCTTCCCCTCGCCGGAGTAGCGCAGACACACGCCGAAGCAGAACAACGTTCGGGGGAAGGCCGGTCGGGGAATCGCGAAGAGCCGGACCGGGAGCCTGCCGCTGCACCAGCCGGCTCGCCCGCGCCGACGCTTCCCGACGGTTCACCGGGCGAGTTGATTCGCGCCATTGTGGCCCGGGTCTGTCCCGGCGAACTGCTGCTGGTCGATACTGCCGAGGCCCCGTTGCCGGAGTGGGTCGACGCGGCCGTGACCGGGGCGGCGAACGACCTGGACCGACGGCTGGCCGCGGGCGAGTCGGTCGGTGCGAATGACTACCTTCGGCTGGCCATCGTCGAGAACGTCTTGGGCCTTCACGTGGAAGCCGAGAGCCACCTCAAGGAGGCGTTGCCGCGGAGCGACCAGTTCGGCGCCGTCCTGAACGCGCTGGCCGTCACAAGCCTGGCGCGCGGGAAACTCGGTCCGGCCATCGTCTACAGCCGGGAGGCCCTTCGCGAAACCGGTGGAGACGATTCCATTCGGGCGGCGGCGTCATCCAACCTCGGCGACTTCTGCCGTCTTCAGGGAGACGCCGCCCAGGCGGTCGCGGCGTACGAGACCGCCATGGACTGCCTTGGACCGGAAGGGGACGCCCGCTGGCTCTCACGGTTGCACTTGCGCGCCGGCCGGCTCTACCGGGGTCTCGACCAGAAGGACAAGGCGCGTTTGCACCTTGCCGATTCGGTCCGGCTGCTGAAGGATTCCGGCGACGACATCGCGCACGTCCGCGCACTCGCGGAGCTTGGCTCGGCCTTGAACGACCTGGGCCTGCACGACATGGCCATCAGACACTTCGAAGGGGCGATCCGGATTTGCCTGAAGACCGGGGACAAGCACGGCGCCGCGCTGGTGCAGGGCGAGATGGGAGTTGCCTACATGGCCCAGGAGCAGCTCACGCGCGCCCTCACGTACTTCGACAGCGCTCTCTCGCTTTACCGCGAGTTGGGCGACCGCGCCGGTGAGGCGGCCACCCTGGGCAACATCGCGAAGATCCACGATTTCCGGGGTGACGCCGACGAGGCGCGGAAGTTTCATGAAGCTTCCTTGGGGATCCGTGACCAGGGTCACGAAGCCGGCGATGAGGACGGCGCGGCGGCCCGACAGCCGGAGCAGAAGGAAGAGGACCATCAATGACTCAGTCCCTTGGTATTCGTTTCGGGTTGGCCGTGTTTCTCCTCGTGTGGATTCCACTGCTGGCCGTGACCGGGTGGGGAGCGTACTGGCTGTGGCTGCGAGTGGATAGCCGGCCGGCCGCCGCTCTTGAGTCGCTTGCGTTGCGCGGCGACGCGCAAAAGCTCACGGAGGCCGCTACGGACCTGGCCGCGTCGATCGACGGGTTCCTGCTCGATCGCATCACCCAGGTGCAGACCTGGGCAACGTCCCCGGTGGTGATAGAGTCGGTGCACGAGGTGCGGGCCGCCCACGAAAAACAGGGGTTCGACGACCTTGCGATTCCGCAGATCGAGAGCAGGTTCCGGGTCAGGAAAACCCTGGGACTGGCCCCGGCGGCACGCGCATACCTGACCGAACAGGTCAGGATGTCTCCCCATTTCGCCGAGGTCTTTTTCACCGACGAGCAGGGCTTCAACGTGGCGTTGACGAACCCGACCTCGGATTTCGTGCAGTCCGACGAGACTTGGTGGCAGCAGGCGTGGTCATCCGGATTTCACGTAGGGGATATCGAGTTCGACCCCTCCGCCAACGTGTGGTCGGTGGACCTTTCGGTGCGCATTCATGACAAGGGCACGGGGAACGCGATCGGGGTGATGAAGGCGGTCCTGCCGGTGCGCTTCGTCCAGTTGTCTGCCGACCGTCTCGCGCGCCGCCTTTCCGCGCCCGGCCAGCTATTGCACACCCAAGTCCTGGACCCGGCGCAGGATGGCCGCGCCTCCTCGGCGGATCGCGGGGCGCGAACTTCCCAAGGCTCGGAAGGGGTGCGGACCCAGTTCCTGGTCGTGACTCGCAACGGGTCCTTGATCGCGGAGACGCGCTCCGCCCACGCCCGCGGGCGCATCATGCAGCCGGAGATCAGCCTGCGCACGGATGCGTCCCTCGCACACTTGAACCGTTCCTATGAGGGCGATCGAAGCGGCGCATTCATCGCCACGCGCAGGGACTCGCAGAATCGCCAGGACGACCCGTTCCCCAGTTCTCTGATAGGGTTCGCGCGTTCAGCGAGTACGGGCTTTTACACGTCAGTCATCGAGAACTTCTCCGGCTTCGACTGGATGATCATCGTGGAGGCACCGAATCTGAGTGATCGCACCGTCTTGCCGGAACTCGGCGGGACAGGATGGCAAGACCAACAGAATCGGGGACGCGATGTCCTGTGGCTCGCCGTGGCGCTGTGGGGGGCGTTGCTGCTCTCTTCGGTCGTGCTGTGCTGGCTGTTCGGCAAGTGGGTGCTGGACCCCGTACGCACGCTGATCCAAACCGTGCAGCGCATGGAGCAGGGCCACATCGGCGACCCGATCGCCGTGTCATGGAAGGGCGAGTTCGCCGAACTCGCGGCCGCCCTCGATCGCATCCGCAACATGATCAGCATGATGGCGGACCGTGTACGCCAACTGAGGACCGCCCAGACGCAGCCAAGGCCACCGGAGTGATTCGACGCCACATCACTCGTATCCGGGAGTCTGCCGGATGACCCTACGCTGGTGTCCCGCAAATTCCCGGCACAATTTGCTGGTCTTTTTCGCCGTCGGCTCCGTTGCGTCACCCCGGACCTGACCCAATGGACGTTCAGGGATGACCAGAATGTCCGTGATCAAGAAGTTCTCCGCGACTGCGCGACTGGCGACCCTGACGGCAGGGCTCACGTTGTCAGTCGGCGCATGCACCGGGCTCCCGGTGGAAGGGGAACCGCTCGGACCGGCGGAGCAACGGCAGTTGAAGAGCAGTCTGAACGTGGCCGCGGCGTCGGCGGACGCCGGCCAGACCCAGGCCGCGGAGCGACTCTACACGCAACTCGCGCGCCACTACCCGAGCGCGCCGGAACCCCGTCTGGGACTCGCCTACCTAGCGTTGGGGGAGGGAGACTTCACCCTCGCCGAGCGACTTTTCGGCGAAGCCGACGAGAGATCCGCGACGCCCGCCGTCAAGGCCGAGGCCCTGTTGGGGGCGGGCCGAGCGAGTCTTGGAATGGGAGACCCCGCGGCCGCGAAGAGCCGTTTCGTGGCAGCTTCGAAGGTCGCCAAGGGCACCGCCGCCGAGGCCTGGGTGGCCAACGGCCTAGGCGTGGTGGCCGCGCTCGATGGCGATCACGCGCAGGCCCGGACGCACTACGAGAAGGCGGTCCGATTGTCGTCGTCGCATCCGAAGATCACCGCGAATCTGGTGCGCGCGCTTGCCCAATCGGGCGCGGCACGGGAGGCACGGCAGCTCTACTCCAAGTTCCCCGCTTCCCATTGGCTCGAAGGAGACGGCGAAGCCTTGGCGCGTTTGCTCGACGAAAGGGAAACCGGCGCGGCGGTTGCTTCCGGCGCCAAGGTGCAGCTTTACGCCGCCCGCTCGCGCAAGGGGGCGCTGGCCGCCTGGAAGCAGCTCGCAGCGGCGGAAAAGGACCTGCTCGGTGCGCTGACGCCGCGCGTGGTGAAGGCGGACGTTGCGAAAAGAGGCGTGTTCTACCGACTTCGCGCGGGTCCCTTGGCGGACAAGGCAGCAGCCCGGCGCTTGTGCCGCCTGCTGAAACGCCGCGGCCGCGACTGCTTCGTCCCGGCGGGGAAATGGCCCGGCGGAAAGGCGGCGGAAAGGCCGGGCTCGCCCGAAATCGCCGGCAAGCACAGCGGCGAACGCGCGAACGCGCGCGCCGCCAAACAATCGGCGGGGAAGCAGGCGCCGGGCGCGGCGGGGGCTTCGGTACAGATCTACTCCGCGCGTTCGCACGCCGGGGCTCTGGCCGGGTGGGGCCGGCTCGTCGCGATGGAGAAGGACTTGCTGGACTCCTTGACCCCGCGCGTGGTGAAGGCCGACGTGCCGAAGAAGGGCGTGTTCTACGGCCTTCGCGTTGGACCCTTCCCGGACCGGGCCGCCGCCAGGCGGTTGTGCGGACTTCTCAAGGCCCGTGGCAGGGACTGCTTCGTGCCACCGGGGAAATGAACGGCGGTGGAAGCAAGGTGTTTGATGCCTGAACTGTTGCTGGTGCTGGCCTGTTGCATGCTGTTGGCGGCGGCGGTGATCTTTGACGTCGTCCGCCGGGAGATCCCGAATGCGATTCCCGTGGCCCTGTTGGGACTGTTCGCGGTCCATGCCGCGGTCGTGGGTCAAAGGGGTGCGACGCCGCTCTGGGCCGACGCCTTGACCGCTGCGCTGCTGCTGGCCCTGGGCTTCGGATTGTTCCTCATCGGAGCACTCGGGGCCGGAGACGGCAAGCTCCTGGCGGCGGCGGGGTTGTGGATCGGGCCGGCCGGGGTCGGCAGCTTCCTGCTCGGGGTGGGCCTCCTCGGCGTGGGCCTCGGCCTCTTCGCACTGTTGCCGTTCGACGCCACCCGCCGGTTGCGCGACAATCTCCCTTTCGCGGTCGCCATCGCGCCGCCGGCCATCGCGCTCCTTGGACTGCGCGCCTTGGGCGCGGCCGGGAGCCAGTAAGGATACGTGATGCAGAGAGCTCGCCTTGTGCTCATCGTCCTGCTCGTGGGCGTGGTCCCGCTGGCCGCCATCGTCGGCGGCGCCTGGTGGTATTTCCGGCCCGCCCCCGAGCCGAAGACCGCCGCCAGACCCCGGACACCGCCACCACCACCGCTCAAGCCCCTGCCGGTGGTCCTCACCGCCGCCAAGGACCTGGAGGTCGGGAACCTGATCACCGCCAGCGACGTCGTCTGGGCTCCGCTCAAGAACGGCGCCGTCCAGTCGATCCACATGCTCAGGGGCAAGACCCAGACGGCCGACGTGATCGGGGCGGTGGTGCGCCGGGCCATGTACAAGACCACGCCGTTGTCCTGGTCCGCCATCGTGCGCCCCGGACAGTATGGCTTCCTGGCCGCCGCCCTCAAGCCCAACCACCGCGCCGTCACCATCTTGCTCAACCGGGCCACCAGCCAGGCCGGGCTGATCTATCCCGGTGACCGGGTCGACGTGATCCTGACCCTGAAGGTCGCCGAGGAAGGGGCCGGCAAGGAGAACACCTTCACCGGCACGATTCTCGAGGACGTCCGCGTCGTGGCCGTGAACCGTCAGGTGGAGAGCAGTGCGGGGGCTCAGAAACCGGCGGGCAACAGCTCGCGGAACGGGGTCAGCACCGTCACCCTCGAGGTGTTGCCCGCGGAGGCTGAGCGCCTGATCCTGGCCACGTCCAAGGGGAATATCTCCCTCGCCATGCGCTCGCTCACGGACGGAGGGCGACTGGAAGACCGGACGCCCGTCGCCTTCGAACACCTGTTGCCGCTGCCGTCGAACGAGGTCGAGGAAAGCCCGCCCGCGCCTCCGCCGGTGAGCGCCGTCACACCCGCGCCGGCAAAGGAAGTGTCGAATCGGGTGCGGGTACAGATCTTCCGAGGCGGCGAACGCCAGGAAGTGTTTCTGAAGGAGTAGCGGCAGGTTGCTGGTACGGCCTCAGTTGCCGCCTAGCCCCTGGATCGCCTGCACCGCCATCATGAAGGCCGGCCCTCCCATCAGGAGGAGGATTCCCGGAACCACGAGCAGCAGCATCGGAAGGCTCATGATCACCGGCAGCCGTCCGGCCTGTGCCTCGATCCGGGCCGCTCGTTGCGTGCGTTCGTTCTGGGCGATGTTCTGCAGCGATTGGCCCATGGGCGTGCCGTAGCGCTCTCCCTGAATGACCGTCATGGCGAAATCCCGCAGGCCTTCGGCCTCGGTGCGCGTATAGAGGTCCTGCAGCACCTGGCGGCGGTCGGCCCCCACGCGCAACTCCGACTCGACGGACGCCAACTCCGCGGCAAGCTCGGGCGCGAGAGGCTTGAGTTCCTGGGCGACCATGGCCAGCGCTCGCTCGAACGTGTATCCGGCGGCGACGCACAACACCATGAGGTCGAGGGCGTCCGGAAGCGCACGGGACATCCGGTTCAGCCGGCGCCCACTCAGGCGCCGCAGGGCCATCTCGGGCAGCACCCCGCCGAACACCGCCCCGGCCAGACCGGCGAAGACGACAAAGACGAGGTATTCACCGTACTTTTCCACACCGGACGCGAGGAATCCGGCGAACACGCCGGCCACCAGCGCCAGCAGCATCTTGAGGGACAGGAATACCGCCAGCGCATCGCGCTGCTGAAAGCCGGCCTGCGCGACCAGCGCACCGAGCTTGGCGCGTTCGGACGCCCCCACCGGCACCAGCATGGCCGCGACGCGGAGCACACTGGAAAACACCAGGGACAGGTACGATAGCGTGTCCGCGGCGTCTCCCGAGCGCCGTGCCGTCTCCCCGAGCGTCGACCGTGCGCGGGCGCGCACGGCCTGCAGGCGCCGGTCGAGGACCAGCGCCCGTCGGCTCTCACGGAACAGGGCATGGACGCCGACCGCCACCCCGACCAACGCCGCGACGCCGGCAAGAACCACGATCCAGGGCAACCAAGTCATCGCGCAAACCGGGCGGCAAGGCCGCGCGCGATGGACAGCCCGGCGACGATGAGCCCCACGCCCCAGCGCAACAGCGACCCACCCGACTCGGTCTCGAGCAGGATCTCCAGCGCCTGCGGGTTGGTGAAGCTCTGTGCGCCCAGAACCACGACCGGAACCGCGGACAGCACCCACAGCGTGATGCGCGTTTGCGCGGTCGAGGAGTGCGCCTTCATCTCCACTTCCAGACGGGCGCGCAGGGTCGCCGACAGATTGCCGAGGGCCGCCGAGATGCCGCCACCGGTAGTACGCTGAAGGCAGAGTGCCGCGGAGAAGAGCGTGAACTCCGGTATGCGCAGCCGCGTCGCCGTCTCGCGCAACACCACCTCCGGATCGAGGCCGCCGGCGAGGTGGTCGGAGACCTGCCGGATGATTCCCTTCACCGGCTCCTGCGCCTCCTCGGCGACCGCCGTGATGGCCTCCACCGCCGGCAGACCGGCCCGCGTGAGACGCACCACATGGTCCACCACCTCGGGGAACTGCTTGACGAACTGGGTGCGTATCGCCGAGTTTCGTAGCGCCAGGAACAGCCACCCTCCCGCCACCCATCCGGCCGGCATCAACAGCGGGAGATACACGCCGAGCTGCAAGAGAAGCGCCGCCACGGCTACCGCCAGCATCGCCACGAAGCCCAGGGCCACCGCCTTGGGGAACGCCTTTCGCACCTCGAGCATGGGGAATCGTCGCTGTATCCAATCAGACAGCCGGGATTGAGCGCGCTGGCGGCGGAAGACGTTGCCATCCGCCTCGCCGGCACCGAGCCCCGGGCCTGTGGCGAGCACCCCCGCCACCGAGCGCAGCCTGCGCTCGAGGTCCGCATCGGCCGGGGCGGACGTCAGCCACAGGACCACGCCCAGCCCGACCACCAGCAACAGGCCCCCCGTGGCCACCGCCGTCAGCAACGGACTCACCGCCGCGCCTCCGCGCCGTTCTGACCCACCTGCAGCGCCGCCTGCAACTCGGACCGCAGTCCTGCCCGCTCCACCGCCTCCATCCATGAGGGCTGCCGGCCCGAGCCCTCGAACTCTTCCTCCTGCGTGAAACGCCACATCTCCTCGGTGGTGACGATATCGTCCTCCATCCCGACCACGTCGGTGATGCTGGTCACGCATCGGCGGCCGGATCGCAGCCGCGCTACCTGCACGACCAGATCGACGGACGATGCCACCTGCTGGCGTATCGCGGACAGCGGCATGTTGACCGCCCCCATCAAGAGCATGTTCTCGAGCCGCGTGAGCGCGTCGCGCGGGGTGTTGGCGTGGATCGTGCACATGGAACCCGGGTGGCCGGTATTCATCGCCTGCAACATCTCCATGGCCTCCGGGCCACGCACCTCGCCGACGATGACGCGATCGGGGCGCATTCGCAGGGCGTTGATCAGGAGCGAACGCATCGTCACCTCGCCCGTGCCCTCGGCGCTCATGGTGCGCGTCTCCAGGCGCACCACGTGGGGCTGCTGGAGCTGCAACTCCGCCGCGTCCTCGATGGTCACCAGCCGCTCCCGATGACTGATCTCGCGGGACAAGGTGTTCATCAGCGTCGTCTTGCCCGCCCCGGTGCCGCCGGAGATGAGGACGTTGAGCCGCGCCTTGACGGCGACGCGGAGCAGCGCGGCCATGGGCGGCGAGAACATCCCGTTGGAAGCCAGGTCATCGAGGGTGCCGCCGGTCATCAGGAACCGCCGGATGGAGATGCTGGTGCCGTCGATGGCCAGCGGCGGTATGATGATGTTGACGCGGCTGCCGTCCGGGAGCCGCAGGTCCACCATCGGGCTCGCCTCGTCCACCCGCCGTCCCACCCATCCCGCGATGCGGTGCGCGATACGCAGCAGGTGCTGACCGTCACGGAAACGGACCTCCACCGGCTCCAGCCTGCCGCGGCGCTCCACGTAGACCGAGCGCAAACCGTTCACCAGGATGTCGGAGATACTCGGGTCCTGGAACAGCGGCTCCAGCGGCCCCAGACCCTTGATGTCGTTGATGAGACACGCCACCACCCGCCGCCGGTCGAGAGGCGTCAGCTCGGGGACCCCGGCCTCGTCGGTCTCGAGGAACGCCAGGAGTTGCGCGGCGAGCGCGTCCGGGCTCAATTTCGCCGCCTGCGACATGTCCAGCGCCTTGGCGACGACCGGATGCACCCGCGCCGCGATGTCGGCGATCACCGCGTCCCCGGTCTGCACACGGGCGGGGGCGGGGGCGGGGGCTGGGGCCGCCCCCGCCACGGGGGCCGACGCGGCCGCGGGATCCCGGCGTTCGGGCTGCTCCACCGCTTTGGGGCGCCGCCCGAAGGACCTCAACGCCATGGCACTCCCTGCTTCTCCAGACAGTCGATGCTCATCCCTTGACCTGGTCCGCGACGGACACCTCGGCCAGTGAAACCGCCGGGCGCGTGAGACGCTGGACCAGGAGGTCGAGCCCCTTGCGGAACTTCTTTCCGAGCGATTCATCGGGCTTGCCGCGATCCGTCGCGCCGGGCAGCTTCGGCTCGAACGGCAGGGTCAGGTCGGGCTCGCGTCCGGCCAACGCTTCGCGCACCTGCCTGGGGGCGAGCGCGCTCTTGGGCGCGCGCGTGTGGTTCTCCACCAGCACGACGTCCCGCCCTTGACCGAGCAGCGTGAGGTTGTGGCTCACATGGTTGAGGCTCGCCAGGGTGGGCTCATAAACCAGCACCCGCTCATCCGCCTCGCCGAGCACCGCGGACCGCGTATCGGCGTCCGCCATTCCGTCCACCACCACCAGATGGGAGCGGTTGGCGAGATGTTCCGTCAGCCATTGGATCGCGCCCGGAGCGGGCGCGGGCGGCACCGCCTCGCCCGTCCGGTAGCCGTAGACGGAAACCCTCGAGCCCGCCGCGGCGCCCAAGGAGCCCACCATGTCCGAAGAAGCCGCGGACTTCCCCTGCACGACCAAGTCGAACAACTCGTCGAGTCCGGCCGGAGGCTCCACGTCCAGCATCCACGGCAGGGCGCCGAACGTTCGCGCCAGGTCCAGCGCCGCCACGTAGCTGCCGTGCGCCGCGGCCGCCTGCACGGTCACCGCGGCCAGCGTGGTGGCGCCGCAGCCGCCGCCGCAGCCGGCAAAGGCGATCACCCGGCCGGCGTGCAGGCGCGGCTGCGCGCCGTCGCCCTCCAGCGCCAGCACCACGGCCTCGCGGATCTCGTGCATCGAGAGAGGCTTGGGCAGGTAGTCGTGGACTCCGGTGGTGAGCAACTCCCGGGCGAGGCGAGCGGTGTCGTTGGAGCCGACGGCGATCACGCAGGTGCCGAACTCGCACACGCCCGCCAACTCGTGAATGCTGCCGGCGGGGAAGCGGGTGCCGTCGAGATCGACGACCACCACCCGCGGCGAGGACGCCCCGGTGAGATGCTTGATGGCCGCGGCCATGTCGCCGCGGTGCACCCGCGCCTCCGGGTGGCCGTCGAGCGCCTCCCGCATGGTGCGCTCGGTGCCGGCGTCGGCGGCGAACGCGCAAATGTTCTGTTCCTCTTCGCTCATGGGTGTACGCGGGGTTACTGGCCCGTCGTGGTGACGCTCTTCGGCAACTCCCGCACCTTGTCCGTGCTCCACCGCTGGTAGGAATCGTAATAGGCTCCGCTGGAGCCCGCCGGCCGGGGTTCCGCGCCCGCCGCGACGTTCAGACCACCGTAGGCCCGGCTCCGGTCGAGGGCGAGCCGCGTCTCCACGGCCGCCCGCGCCGCCGCCGCCGGGGCGGCCGCGAAGTTCGCGCGCTCGGCGTCGATGGCCGACCGCGAACACCCCCACAACGACAACACGAGCCATCCCGTCGCGGCAAGCCCCAACACCCCGCGCCGTTTTCGTAGACATGCGCCCATGGCACCGCCTCCCGTATCAGGCCGCTCAATAGTGATAACCCTTGACGCGGAGGCCCGACTTCCGCTTCTGCCTGTTCTCCGCGCGCACCCGCGTGGAGGCGATGAGCCGCGCCGTGACCACGACGATGAGCTCGGTGGAGTTCCAACGGGACGTCCGCTGGCCGAACAGCGCCCCCAGCGTCGGGACCTCCTTGAGGGCGGGGACCCCTGCCTCCGTTGAATCGCTCTGGTTGCGGTACAACCCGGCGATGACGATGGATTCGCCGTCCCCCACCTCGATGGTGGTCTCCGCGCGCCGCACGTCAATGACCGGTATCTCCGCGTCTAGTATTCGGAGCGAGTCGGTACCCACCCGCTGGGACACTTCCGGACGCACCCTCAGCGAGATCCGCCGACTGTCGATCACCGTCGGCACGAAGTCGAGCAGCACGCCGTACTTCTTGTACTCGAAGGAGACCTGTCCGTCCCGAAACCCGCTGGGCAACGGATACTCACCGCCGGAGAAAAAACTCGCGGTCTGGCCCGAGACCGCGGTCATGTTGGGCCGGGCCAGCACGGTGGCGAGCCCCGCCGTCGCGAGCGCGTCGATCAACCCCCGCACCGACGTGTCCGAGCCCTGCACGGAGCCGCCCAACGTCGCCGCCTGCCCTTCGGGGAGAACGGCCCCCTGGAGTGCGTCACCCACGATCAGGCGGCCCACGCGGAACCCGAAGTAGCCGTCGGCGCGGGTGCTGAAGGCCTCCCAGTTGATGCCGAGGGACTCGCTCACGGTGCGCTGCACCTCGGCGATCTGCACCTCGAGATTCACCTGCTGCGAGCTCGACACGGAGAGCCGGTTGACCACCGACGTCTCCTTCTCCGGCAGGGCCGCCTTCACCAACTGCAGCGCCCGGTCCGCGGCTTCCGCGGACGCCACCACGCCGCTCACCTCCACTCCCTGGCGCCACGGGCGGACCTTGAGGTCCCGGAAGTCCGGTTCCTCCGCCAGCGCCGACCGGACCGGCTCCAGGTCCAGCGTCACGGTGACCGTCCAGCGCGCCACGAAGGCGCCGTCGCTCCCCAGGGCGGCCAACGAGGTTCGCCCGACCGCCTTGCCGAACACGAACAGCACCTGCGATGCCACCACCTGCACGTCGGCGGTCGCCGGATCGGCGACAAACACCGACGTCACGGGTGCGTCGAGCCGGAGCATCCGGCTCTGGCCCAGGTGAAGGGTCAGCGGGACGTCTCCACGTGCGCCCTGGCCGTGGCCGCCCGCGGCCAACACGGCGCCCACGATGAACGCGACACCCAGCCGGCTCAGGACGCGCCGGAGACTCTCCACCCGTGGCATTCACACACTCCGCCGGAACATCTCACACCATGCCCACGCCGCGGCCGGGCCGCGCTCGCATCGCCGCACGCACGTGGATATCACTCGTGATCCTTTGAGATACCTGTACGAGTAGTCTTGAGGTCCGCCGTGACATCGGTGATGATTCCCACGATCTCGTCCTGGAACAGGGCCACCGCCGTTCCCACGCCGACGACGACCACCCCGACGATGATCGCGTACTCCATGGCCGCGATGGCGCGCGTGCCCCGAAGATAGCGAACGAGCATTCCCAAGGACCGCTTGACTCCATTCATCTCTCTTTTCTCCTTTGTTCGGTTCCCTGACGGGAAAGACGATCATTGCGCCCACTTGAGCGCCCACTTGAAAAACCAAACCGCCGCGCGGCGCCGGTTTCCGCCGAACCGCGTCCGCGTGTCTTCAAGACTTCAAGACCCGGAGGCGCCTCAGCTCGATCTCCGGTATCCGGCCACCATCCGGCCGATCTGGCGGAAAGCCGCCTTCATGGTGTCCGGTTCGCTGTTTCTGACAAACGCATGATCCGCGGATGTGGCACAGTCGGTGAGCCTTTGCGCCAGTTCCGCCTCCTTGGGGTGGCCCGTCGGCACGGCCGAAACGGTGAACACCGTAATGCCGTCCGCCTTCGCGAGATCGCACGCATCCAGGAAGATGGTATTGAGGGTGTTGCGGTCCTCGGCGTCGCTCGTCAAACCGCTGAGACGGGTCCCGCTCCGATAGCCTTCCGCGACGGTGCCGGTCCCGGCCCGGCCGTATCCCGTGTAATGCGAGGAATACTCGGCACGCCAATAGTCACCGTGCTTGTAGTTGCCGGGATAGGTGCGCCTGCTGTCGTAGGCATCGTTGACGCCGTCCGTCAGCAGCACCAGAACTCTCTGCCTGCCCGCCTCCGCCCGGTCGGCCGCAAGGCCCCACGACGTGCGCCATTCCGCGGCCAGGAGCCGCCTTCCCCACACCACGCCGAGATGCGTCATGGTGCCGCCACCGGTCCAGGGTCGCAAAGCCGCCACCGCCTGCTCCACCGCGGCACGCCCGTGGTTCAGGGGAACGATCTCGTCCAACGGACAGCCGTAGTGGGGACCCTTGCCATATTCCCTGGAACGATCCTCCACCGTCTCCTCGGTGCCCTCTTCTTCGGAAGGCCAGTCGTTGTCGCCACGAACGGTCTCGCCGACCTCCGCGGCAATGGCGTCGCGTTCCGCCTTGCGGAATTCCAGCGAATTCGGCCAGAACCATGAGGTGAACGGTGTCACGTCGGGCGTCACCAGCGAGAGGTCGAGGTCGCCCTCCATGGCGCGGTGTTCGACGCAGCCGCGCCATGGGCCGAACCTCTCGGGGATGACCTTGTGTCCCTCGCCCAGATCGCGGACCCAGTCCGTTCGACCCGCGCCGATGTTGACGGTGGTGTTGAACGGGACCAGCCCCACGGCTACATACCCGGTTTCCCCCCCTTGGTCGTACAGCCCCTTGATCAGCGTTTCCGCCGCCTCCCGGACCACGTCCATCCGGGTTTCGGTGGAGGCGGCGCCCCCTGCATTGATGCTTGACCTCATGGAACCGGTGACGTCGATGGCCAACACCACGTCGACGGGGACCACCACGCGCTCGCCGCCGCTCACGACGCTCGTCTTCTCGATGAGCGAGCCCCAGATGTGCCGGCCGACGATCGCGCCGCCGAGGTCCGCGGATGCATCGACGCCGACGACGCCGGCCTCACGGTCGGGCGTGACGGCCAACTCCAGCGTGCGTCTCGCCAACTCGCGGCGTTCCTCGGGAAGGTTGGCCAGGACGTAGCGCCTGGCCATGGGCTCGAGCTGCGCGGTCAACTGCTCCACGGTCAGGTCGTCCGGAAGCTTGCCCATCTGCCGCGTCGTGGCAATGCTTGCGGCGCCGGCGGCCGCCTGCAGGACATCACGCTGATGGAGCAACACGACGTGATCGCTGACGAACGCGGTGCCCGCGAGGCACATCGCGGTCAGCAAGACCGACGCCACCCCGACCGCACCGGCCGTGTCTCGGGCGAAACCGACAGCGGCTCTCCACGCAAGGCGAAGCCCGCCCGGCACCTTCGCCGCGAGACCATGCATCACGCGGGCTCCACGGGCAGGTTCGCGCCGCGCACGGGGAGGATCTGATGCTGGTAGAAGCGCGTCGGATACACGTGGCCGGCAATGAACCCGCCGCTCGCGAACGCCTCGGGCAAGAGCTCGACACATACCTCCACCACGACGACCATCTCCCCGGGGGCCATCTCCAGTTCCGCCTGCACCGCCGCCTGCCCTTCTTCCAACTCGCCCAGCCGGCCGCAGGACTGGCCCAACGACAACGGAGGGGAATCCGGGTCTTCGGCCACGGTGGTGGTCCGGGTCCACCGCACCAAGGCCGGGGGATCGGCCTCCCCATCGGTCACCGGGGCGCGACTGACCGCCGACATCACGAAGGCGGCGTGCGCGGGCAGGGCGATCTCGTTGCGATACAGAAATCTCGCCAAGTCGTCGATGAACGCTCCGCTCGGAGCCGACTCCTGCGAGACGTAGTCCGCCATGGTGACGGCCGCGCGCAACGCCGCCGATTGGGCATCCACAAGCCGGTACAGATCCATGCCGGCCAGGGTCGTCGTGACGATGACGACTGTGCCAACGACGAACTCGATGCTGACCGAACCGCGCCTGTCCCGTATCCAGCACAGGAGACATGTCGAGAGCCGCGCGGTCATATTGTCGAAGAAGGCATTCATCTACACGAACAAGGCAACTTGTCGAGATCGGGTGGGCCGTCACAGGCCCGGAGTCAGCCCTACCGTACGTTCATTCCTGACCACTGCGAGCACCCGGAAGCCCTCTCCATCGGACAGGAGGGCCTGCTGTATCCGGCCAAGCGGCGTCGACGGCATGTAACCCATGCGTACCACCACCATATTGCCCGCGTCCCCACCAAGGGCCGCGTTCTCACCCCCTGACAACTCATCGCCCAACATCGTCGAGGGGTCGTCATAGACGGCGACCTGTATCCGGAGCAGATCCGGTTCCAGCCTGTCCCCCACCTCGGCCCGGACGGCGGCTTTGGCGCGCGCAAGCAACTGTTCCGCAGACGCCGCCGGCTCGCCACGCAACGCGTTGTCCCTCGCCACCGCGTAGGCCGCGCGGTCGAGAATGTCGCTCATGAACAACGTGCTCACCACTTCAAATACGCCGCTCACGATGACCGCGACGAAACCGAGGTAGAACACGCTCTCCAAGGTGGTCACCGCCCGGCGCCCAACCCAATAACGCCGCGGGGCGGCAAGAAAACGAAACTTTTTTATCATACGATTGTTAGATTATTAAAGGACTAAAATAGACCTATCAGTAATAAAGCACGAAGTATGCCACATATTCCACAAAACGAAAACCCTTGCAGGTTGCGGAGTTACGGAGTTGCACTCACGCTGGTCGGAAGGAACTGCGAAGGGGTGTAACTGTTGCAGTTTGTTATCTAGTAACAATCAGCAACATCGCCGGTTGCGTCAATCGGGTTTCAGTCCCTTGAGAAAAGACCGTGCCTCTTCAGCTTCCGGTGCAGGGTTACCCGGTTGATGCCCAATGCCCGGGCCGCCCGCGTGACGTTGTTGTCCGAGGCTTCGAGCGCTTCGGCCAACGCCCTCCGCTCTACGTCCCGCAGCGGCAAGATCGACACGCTTGTAGAGCGATGGTCCGCGGTGGAGCCATCCTCCGCGGCAAGGCGGGTTGTCACGAAATGAGGCGGCAGGCTATCCACTTGCAGCACGTCGGTTTTCTCCAACAGGACCGCACGCTCGATTGCGTTGTCGAGCTCACGCACGTTGCCCGGCCAATCGTATTGCAGAAGCGCGCGCAACGCCGCCGTGGAAATGCCGCCAAAGACTCGCCCGCTGCGTTCGGCGTGTTTGTTCAGGAAGTGCTTGGCCAGCAAGGGAATGTCCGTGGGATGCTGCCTGAGCGGTGGAATCACGATGGGGAACGCGGCGATTCGATAGAACAGGTCTTCCCGGAACTCCCGCGCCTTGACCAAGGCCTTCAGATCCTTGTTGGTTGCCACGATCACCCTGGCGTCGATGGGAATGGTAGCGGCGCCGCCCACACGTTGGATTTCCCGCTCCTGCAGCACCCGCAAGAGCTTGGCCTGCATCGCCAGCCGCATGTCGCCGATCTCGTCAAGAAAGATGGTTCCCCCCGTGGCACGCTCGAAAGCGCCGAGCCTCTGCCGTGTGGCCCCGGTGAAAGCCCCCTTCTCGTGACCGAACAACTCGCTTTCAATCAGGGACTCGGGAATGGCGGCGCAGTTGATGGCCAGAAACGGTCCGTTCCTCCGCGGGCTGTTGAGATGAAACGAGCTTGCCACCAGTTCCTTGCCGGTCCCGCTCTCGCCCTGGATCATCACTGTAATGCCACTTTCCGCGGCCTGCCTCATCAGCGCGTACACCCGCTGCATCGGAGGGCTGTCGCCCACCATGCCGTCAAAGGAGTAGGTGGTCGCCATCTCCGTGCGCAGGCGCAGCACCTCTGCCTTCATCCGCTCCGCCTCCACCTCCCTGGATACGTCCCGGTACACGTAGAGGCTGCCGATGACCGCTCCCTCCCCGTCACGCACCGGCGCGACCGTCCGATGGAACAATCGCTGTTCCGGCAGGCTGCCCGCGGCGCTTTCCTCAACCACGTCGCCGCCGTCCCTGAGCAAGAACCTGCTCTTCACGTCCGACAGATCCGGCTCCCGGAAGCGCTCCTGGAACTGCTCGGCAAGCGCGTCCGGCGACAGCTTCTTCAAGTCGCTTTCCGTCAGGTCGGCCAGCGTTTCATAGCCCTGATTGGCGAACAGAAGGCGCCCGTTGAGGTCGTACATGGCCATGGCCTCTCCGGTAGCGTCCAGCACGGCTGACAGTCTTCGATGCCCTACGGCGAGTTGCCGCCGTTCCCCCCCCAACTCCTGCTCCACGTTCCACTTGCCCACCAGGGACAGGGTCATCTGCTGGATCTCTTCGCGCGCGAAGGGCTTTCGGATATAGAGAACCTTGTGAAGCGGCTCCACACTCTGGATGATCTCGGGCAGAGACCTGTCGGTGTAGGCGGTCATGATGACGACCTCGACGTCCCGGTCGACCTCCCTCACACGACGGATCGTTTCGATACCGTCAATCCCCGGCGGCATTCGGACGTCGATGTAGGCAACGGCCACGGGACGGGCCCGTTCCATTCCGGCCCGCACGATGTCGCACGCCTCCTCCCCGCTCCTCGCGTGCAGCAGATCGAAATCGGGCAAAAAGGGCGGCTCTTCCTCGGTGATGAACGCCGCCGCCAGCTTGTTCGCCCGAGCCGCCGGAGGCTGCGGCCTCAACATCTCTCGAAAGTCGTCGTGGATCTCTCTCTGATCGTCGACGATCAGAACGCGCCGGTTGGCATATTCGTCCAAATCCATCCGTCATTTCCCCGCGGTTGCCACTGAACCAGACGCCACCCCAGCGGGCCTCGGGTCGAGGGACGCGAGTCGCAGCCTGATGTGCGCGGTCGCGCCCTTGCCTACGCCGTCGCTTGAAAGGTCGATCCGTCCCCCCGATCGAACGACGAAATTGGCGGCCGAATGGAGACCGAGCCCGGTGCCCGATGCCTTCGTGCTGTAGCCGGCGGCAAAGAACATCCGGCTGTCCCTGGCCCCGAATCCGATGCCGTTGTCGCTCACTTCAAGATCGAGAAACTCTCCGTCGACACCCGCCCGTATCCGAATGCGCGGCGTTTCCGCCAGTTGCTTCGAAGCCGCAAGCTCGTGGATCGCTTGCGCCGAATTCTTGACGACGTTGACCATCATCTGATGAAACTGACTCTCCTGCGTCCTGATCTCTGTCGGCGCTGCCCCGCAGTCGATGTCGACCCGGATTCCGCCGTCGTCGAGCGAATCCCGCATCACGTTGACGGCCTCCGAGAGCGCACTCCGGAGATCGACGCCTTTCCAGCTCACGCCTGAACCGTCGGGCGACTTCTGGGTACGGACGATGTCGGCGATGTGCTCCGCCCGGTCTCTGACGCGCTGCACGGTGTCCATCAACCGCCTGTTGTGCCTGATGAAGTCTTCGGAGAGGGCGACAATGAACGGCCTCACCTTCTGGCCTTGCGGATCGTTCTCGATGTAGTCGACCCAATCATCCGCGTGTGGTCCAATGGCGTCGGCGAGGGCGCGGAGGCGACGCACCAACGGATCGTCCAGGAGGTTCCGGTGGAGGGTCTCGGCACCCGTGGTTACGCTGTTGATGGCGTTGCCGATGTTGTGCAGGATGGTATCGACTACCTCCAACCGTCCTTGCGCGAATGCCCGCGTCAGTGCCTCCTCGGCAAGCACCCCATGGGTGACGTCGCGAAATATGATGACGCCCCCTCTGATCTGGCCGACTTCGTCAAGAAGCGGCCGCGCGCTCACCGAAAGGAAGATTCCGCCGTTCGGGTGGTCCGGCCTCCGTACGAAGATGTTCATGTCGTCGGTGGACTCGCCGTTGAAGATGGCGCGGGGAAGCGGCAGGTCCTCGTTCTTGATGGGCGTCACGCGGTCGGGATAGTAATAGACGTCGGCTGGTTTTTCCGACCATTTGCCCTTGCGCCTGACGAAGTACTCCTGGTCGAGAATCTTCTTGGCGCCGGGGTTGACGTAGAGAAACTCCCCGCTTTCGTCGCTGACGATGATGCCTTCCCGGATACTGTCGAAGATGGTTTGCAGCAGCTCGCTCTGTTCCCTCAGCTCGCCTATGGTCTGTTGAAGGCGGATTTCCGTCGCCTTCTGTTCCGTGATGTCCCTGAAGACGACCAACCCGCCTCTATGGCTGTCCGAGGTGTCCTTCAGAGGCCGGCCCGTGACGCTGACGTAGACGCCCTGCGGCTGCTCCTTGTTGCGCACGAAGACCTCGCATCCGTCCGTCGCCTGACCGCGCACGGCGAGCACCAGCGGATTCTCGTCCACCGGCAGGAGCGTTTCCTTGTCGAGCCGGTAGACACCATGCAGAGCGGCCCATTCATCGACGTTGTTGGTGGGTTCGCGCACACCTCCGATCCGTACCGCGCCTTCATTGAATATCAGCCGCTCCCCGGACTTGTTCGAGGCGATGAGGCCCTCGTCCATGCTGTTGAAGACGACCTCCATCATGTGGAGTCTTTCGCGCATCTCATCCAACTCGCGCTCCAGCCGGCTCTTGGTCTCCCCATGCCTGATTTCCCGCTCGCGCAGAGCAAGAGCGGCCCTGCTCCCGATCCTCTCGGCCGCTTCGAGGTCGCCATCGATCAAGACCACATCGGGAGCTGTTTCCTCCACCCCTTCAATGGCCTGGGTCGAGGACGCGGCCACCGTGCACACGTAGTAACCCAGACCTCGCAGGCATTCCTCCAAACCTTCGGTACCTGAATCGTCGCCGCGGACGACCAGTACGCGAGCTTTCGTCATCCTCATCCGTTCTCTCGCGGTCAATGATGTTCTGAGTTCCTTGACCGTACTGTTTAATTTATAATTGTTCCAATTACTACCATTAATTATCAAAATATAGATTTCTCGCCCCCGGAGGAAACCGAATCGAGTCCCGAAGGCCACGCTACCACCAGCGGATGAGGGGCACGATGCTCGTGTAGTCGTCCGTCCAGGCCCGGACGCGGTCGGGAGATCCGAGAGAAGTCCGCCCCGCGTCGAGATCAAGCGCCCGCAACGTGTCTTCGTCCCGGGTCAGGACCACCACGGTGGAGGACACTGACGGCCGCGGCGGTGGCAGCTTCGGAGCCGAATAGCGCTTGATACGCGCAACCAGTCCGACGCGGTCGGCCAGCGCCGCGAGCACCGGCTCCAGATCGAGCACCCGATTGGAGATGTGGACCGCGAGGATGCCGTCCCGGGCAAGCACGCGACGGTAGATCCGGAACGCCTCCAGTGTGAGCAGGTGGACCGGGATCGCATCGGAGGTGAAGGTATCCAGGGCAAGGAAATCGAGGGTTCGCCGCTCGCTATCGAGAAGAAGTCGCGCGTCGCCAATGGCGATGGCTGCATTCGGCGCGCAGGTGCGGAGTGCCGCGAAGTAGGTTCGGGCGAGGCGCACCACTACAGGATCGATCTCGTAGATGCGTACCTCGTCACCCGGTCGCGCGTAGCACGCGAGCGATCCGGTGCCGAGCCCCGCGAGTCCAATCACGACAGGCGACGGCCGGCGGGTAAGCGCCGAGAGCAACTCGGAATACGGGGTCCCGATCCCGTAGTAGGTCGTCCTGCTCTCGGTGGAGCCGTCGGCCCGGAGATACTCCGTGCCGTGCAGCGTGGTCCCATGATAGAAGGAGCGTACCCCGTCATGTTCGACGACCCGGTAAACGCCGAAGAAGGTGCGCGCGCGGGCGACCTGCAAGTCGAAGCCGCGCGCGATCATGGACGGACCCAGGAAGACGGTCAGCAGGGCACACCCGAGCAGGGCCGGCCGGGCACGCAGTAACATCAGCGCCGGCGCGCAGATCAGGACAAGCACGACCGCACCGCCAACCACGAGCGGCAGATCCTCATCGAAGCCGGCGAAGCCGATATGAATGACCGAGAGTCCAGCAACGACGACGACAAGGCCCACCGCCGCCACCAGCAAACGGATGCCGCGCAGGCCGAAGGGCCCCAGGGGCAGAAGAGCCGCGACGAGGGCGATGGCGATGGGATACTCATGGATGTCGACGAACACCAAGGGCGCCGCGAGCGCGACCAGCAGCCCGCCAATGAGTCCGCCGATGGACACCAGCAGGTAGAAACCTGTCAGGTCGGCGGCGGGCGGGCGAAGGCGTGCAAGGGCGCCGTGACAGTAGAGCGCGGCGAGGGTGAAGGCGAGAAGGTGGACCACGGATGCCAACACGAAATACTTCGGCCCGAGCTGATACACGATCGTGAGGAGGATGAGTGCCCGCGGCAACAGGCTCGCCAGGATCGGCTGCGGGATCATCTCGTGGCGGGCAAATGCATGGATGAACGTGGCGAGGTACAGCGTCAGCGGCACGATCCAGAAAAGCGGTACCGACGCGATGTCCGTCGTCAAGTAACGTGTGAGTGACAGGAGAAGCGCACTTGGAACCGCCGAGAGCCCGAGTATGCGCGCCCACGGCAAGGGTGCGGCGGACAGGGGCGAGTGCGTGGCGGCCGCCGGCGCGCGCTCACGGGGCAGTGCCAGCCACAAACCGACCAGAAAGGGCGCGAGCCCCAGCAAGGCGGCGCTCCACAGCCAGGCCTGTCGCTCCAGACCGATGAGAGGTTCGAGGAGGAACGGATACGCGAGGAGGGCGCCCGCGGAGCCGGCATTGGAGACCGCGTAGAGAAAGTACGGGTTCACGGACGCGGCGCCGGTGCCCGTCCGGGCGAGCCAGGCCTGTACGAGAGGGGTAAGGGACGAGGCTGCCACAAAGGCGAGCCCGAGCGACCCCGACAGCGTGCCGAGAAGCCACAGGACCGGCGGAAGATCGCCGGGTGTGTCTCCCAGGAGACGCAGTCCGCCCACCGGAACCGTGAGGGCGACACCTGCCCACAGGGCCGCCAGGACCGCAAGCTGTCCGGCGGGCGACGCTCGGCGGATCAGGAGATGCGCAAGGGCGTAGCCCGCCAACAGCGCCGACTGGAAGAACACCATCGCGGTATTCCACACCGCGGGCGAACCGCCGAGGACAGGGAGTACGCCGCGCGCCGCCAGCGGCTGAATCCAGAAGACGAGCCACGCGGCGGAGAAGACGACGAAGCCGTAGAGGGAGACCCGTGTTGCGTCGCGCGTTGTTCCAACGCTGCCTTCGCCCCGACCTCCCACGGAAACCGCCGTTCCGCCGTCATTGCTTACCTTCACCGAGAACCTCTAGCGTATGCCGTTTCCAATTTATAGAAAACTCTCCGATAGTTACAGTAGTTGTCATTTCCAAGAAACCGCGAAACGGCGGCTTCCCCCAACTCTACCCCGCCTGGATTCCCGCTTTCCCCGGGAATGACGATTCGGGGTGCCGGTCATCGACGTCTCCGCCCGCCGCGAGATCCAGTGAACCGTTGAAAAACCCTCCGCGATTTGCAACGATTCCGCGACGAGCACGTAACAGCGCGAGGAGGCTTCTCATGGAAGTGATCAAAGTCGACTTCAAGGGTACCAAGGGGATTCCGCCGTCGGGTCTGTGCGTGGGCGTGCACCGCGCCGGCGCCATGCACCAGAAGATGGTGGAGAAATACGGCGACGGTATCGCCGTATGGTCCCTGAGGCCGGAGAACGATTTCATCGCGTTCAAGTCGCTGGAGGACGAGGACGGCATCCGCTCCACCAACGACATGGACTCCATCAAGGACGAGAAGCTCATCTACGGCGTCCGCGGCGCGCCGCCGGAGATTCGCAAGCAGGCGAAGGAGCAGGGTCTCGAACTTCTGGCGGACGCCACCTGCCCGTTCGTGGTGCAGCAGGAGGAGGCGGAGCTGGAGCTGCTGGACCAGGGCTGCCACCTGGTGATCCTGAGCAGCCGTACGCACCATGGCATCCCGCGCCTCATGGGCATCGCCAAGGAGAAGGAACGGGAGGTGTTCATCGTCGAGAAGGAAGAGGACGTGGCGGACATTCGGCTGACCCGCTTCGAGCCCGTCGGCGTCATCGTCCAGACCACCTTCTGGATGGAGAGCTACACCGGGATCATGAGCCGGATCCTCGAACGCTTCGCCAACGTGCGCATCCGCAACACCGCGTGCATCGACTCGCTGCAGCGGCTGCCCAAGGTGGAGGATTTGGCGCGCGACGTGGAAGCGGTGGTCATATTCGGCTGGACCGAGGGCATGACCAACCGCATGGAGGAGGTGGCGCGGGCGTTCAACGACAACGTCTACCGCATCGAGAAGGTCGACGACCTGGAACGCTCCTGGTTCACGGGCATGTCCCGGGTCGGCATCGTCGGCGCCAACGAAACCACCGATGAACTGGTGAACGAGGCCGTGGACCGCATCAAGTCCATGGCCGCCTGAAGCAGAAGCCACCCGAGAGGAAGCCGTACATGTCCACGACCGACACCATGGAAGCCAGACTGCCCTACCACGACCTCCGCCAATGGATGGCCCGGGCCGACGCCCTGGGCGAGCTGCGCACCGTCACCGGCGCGAGCTGGGAAGAGGACATCGGCTTGGCCGCCGACGCGGTGATCCGCGTGGACGATGGGCCGGCGGTGCTGTTCGACGACATCCCCGGCTGCCCCAAGGGGTTCCGCGTCCTGATCAACGCCTTCGCAGGCAAGCGCCGGAACATGACGCTGGGGTTTCCCGACCACCTCACCAAGCAGGAGCTGAGCCAGGCGTTCTTCGACCACTACATCAAGGTGCAGCGGCGCCTGCCCCACGTGGTGGTGGACGACGGCCCGGTGTTCGAGAACATCCTCACCGGCGACGACATCGACTTGATGCAGTTCCCCACCCCCAAGTGGCACCGGGACGACGGCGGCCGCTACATCGGCACCGGCTGCTTCTGCGTCACCATCGACCCGGACGAGCGCTGGATCAACGTCGGCACCTACCGCGCCATGGTGCAGGACCCGAAGTCGGTGAGCCTGCTGTTCGTGCCGGGCAAGCACGCCTACATGCACCGCAAGAAGTACTTCGACAAGGGACAGCCCATGCCCGTGGCGCTGGTGGTGGGCAGCGACCCCATGTCGTTCTTCGTGGGCGGCACGGAGTTTCCCTACGGCGTGTGCGAGTTCGACGTGGTCGGCGGACTGCGCGGCACCCCCGTGGAGGTGGTGCGCGGCAAAGTGACTGGACTGCCCATCCCGGCCAACGCCGAGATCGTGCTGGAAGGCTTCCTGACCCAGGAAAAGCGCGCGGTGGAGGGCCCCTTCGGGGAATGGACGGGGTACTACGCCGGCGGCGCCAGCGAGCAGCCCACCCTCGACATCCGCGCCATCTACCACCGCAACGATCCCATCATCCTCGGCGTGCCGCCGCTGGGCGCCGGTTCCGACGAGATGGCCCGCTACCGCGCCATCATGCGCTCGGCCATGCTCAAGCACGAGTTGAACAACGCCGGCGTTCCCGACGTCTCCCAGGTGTGGTGCCACGAGGTCGGCGCCTCGCGCCTGCTGCACGGCATCGGCATCAAGCAGCGCTACCCCGGCCACGCGCGGCAGGCGGGCGTGCTGGCGTCGTCCTGCGGCTCGGTGGTGTACGGTTGCAAGTTCGTCATCGTGGTGGACGACGACGTCGACGTGTCCAACCTGGACGAGCTGATCTGGGCCATGCTCACCCGCACCGATCCCGAGACTTCCATCGAGATCCTGCGCAGGATGCGCACCTCACCCGCCGATCCGCGGGTGACGCCGGATCAGCGCAAGGTCCAGGACCTCACCAACTCCCGCGTGGTGGTGGACGCCTGCCGTCCCTACGAGTGGTTCGACAAGTATCCCAAGGTGAACGCGCCCGCCCCGGACGTGGTCCGCAAGGCGCGCGAGAAGTTCGGCTACCTGCTGGACTGAACGGCCGGGGCCGCGCGAGACTCATGACCACCGGCGCCGGACGCTTCGCGCAAGCATCCCTGATCGGGGACTCGGACGCCTCCTACGACAACCTCGATCTGGCCGAGCAGGCCGGCGAGATGCTCGCGCGACGCGGCGTCACCCTGGTCACCGGCGGCCGCGGCGGCGTCATGGAAGCGGCCGGCCGGGGCGCCGCCCGCGCCGGCGGCCTCACCGTAGGCATCATGCCCGGCACCGACGCACGCTCGGCCAACCCTTACTGCGATGTCGTCATCCCCACCGGCCTGGGCCACGCGCGCAACGTGCTGACGGCCTTGGCCGGCGACTTCATCGTCGCGGTCGGCGGCGGCGCCGGCACCCTCTCGGAACTCTGCTTCGGATGGATCCACGGCCGGCCCATCTACGTGCTTGGGGGCTCCGGCGGGTGGTCCGACCGCCTCGCCGGCGGCGCCCTGGACCACCGGACCTCCTCGGTGATCGTCCCCTGCAACGGCATCGAGGCGCTGGAAGGCGAAGTGGTGCGGTTCTGTGCCGCCAAGGGGCTGCGGCTTCGGGACCCCGGCGCCGGTTCATGAGCCCCGACCGCCTGCCCAACTTCTGAACAGTTGCCTAGATTCTGGATAGCGGCGCCGGCCTGCGCACCGGGCCGGCCCCTGCCCCGCCGCTACGGCGCAAGCCGCCTGTTTACGGACGTTTGAGCCCCCCGGCACCGGCACTTGGGCATTTGGCACGCATGTTGCGATTCCCCTCTCACAAATCACACCAAGGGGGATCTCATGCGAAAGTCTCTGAACAAGCCCGCAAGGTTATTGCGATTATTGCCGATGGCGGCCCTGGCCGCCCTGTTCGCGGCCCAGACGGTCCAAGCCGCCGACACCATCAAGGTCGGCGTGCTGCATTCGCTGTCCGGCACCATGGCCATCAGCGAAACCACGCTGAAGGACACCGTGTTGATGATGGTGGACGACCTCAACAAGAAGGGCGGCCTTCTGGGCAAGAAGGTGGAGGCCGTGGTGGTGGATCCGGCCTCCAACTGGCCGCTGTTCGCGGAAAAGGCGCGCGAGCTGCTGTCCAAGCACAAGGTGGACGTGGTGTTCGGCTGCTGGACCTCGGTGTCGCGGAAGTCGGTGCTTCCGGTCTTCGAGGAGTTGAACGGGTTGCTGTTCTACCCCGTCCAGTACGAGGGCGAGGAAAGCTCCAGGAACGTCTTCTACACCGGCGCGGCGCCGAACCAGCAGGCCATTCCGGCGGTGGAGTACCTCATGAGCGAGGACGGCGGCAGCGTAGAGCGCTGGGTCCTGGCGGGCACCGACTACGTCTACCCGCGCACCACCAACAAGATCCTGGAGGCCTTTCTGACGTCCAAGGGCGTCGCGTCCGAAGACATCATGATCAACTACACGCCCTTCGGACACTCGGACTGGCAG
>JAPOPM010000177.1 GCA_026712905.1 Deltaproteobacteria bacterium | reverse complement strand
GCGAAGAACGCGCCGTGGCCCAGGCTGAGGACGCCCACGTAGCCCCACACCAGGTCGAGGCTCAGGGCCAGGATCGCGTAGCAGATGTACTTGCCGAGCAGAGGCACCCAGTGATCCGGGACATGAAGCAGCGAGCCCGGCTCCACGCCCAGGTTCAGCGCGGGCACGCCCACCATCAGCGCGAGGCCGGCGGTGACGAGCGCGATGCGGCGTTGGCGCTCCGAAGTCGACAGGTTCATGGCAGGGCTCACGCTTCCGCCGCGCGTCCGCGCAGTGCGAACAGTCCCTGGGGACGGCGTTGGATGAACAGGATGATGGCGACCATCACCACCACCTTCCCCAGCACCGCACCCGCCACGGGTTCGAGAAACTTGTTGACGACGCCCAGGGTCATGGCGCCCACCAGCGTGCCCGCGAGGTTGCCGACGCCGCCGAAGACCACCACCATGAACGAATCGACGATATAGAGCTGACCCAGGTTCGGGCTGACGTTGCCTATCTGGCTCAGGGCCACGCCCGCCATGCCCGCGAGGCCCGAGCCGAGGCCGAAAGTGAGCGAGTCCACCCGGGACGTGGGGATGCCCATGGTGGAGGCCATGGGGCGGTTCTGGGTGACCGCGCGGACGCTCAGGCCGAAGCCCGTATAACGCAGAAGCAGCGCCATGGCGCCCAGCACCAGGAAGCAGAAGACGATCAGGTAGAGGCGGTTGTAGGTCAGCACGAACCCGCCCGCGACCTCCAGCCCGCCGCTCATCCACGAGGGGTTGGCCACTTCCTTGTTGGGCGCGCCGAAGATCGAGCGCACCAGTTGCTGGAGGATCAGGCTGATGCCCCACGTGGCCAGCAGCGTTTCCAGCGGCCGGCCGTAGAGCCAGCGGATCACGCCCTTCTCGAGCACCACGCCGACGAGTCCCGCCACCAGGAACGCGGTGGGAATCGCCACGGCCAGGTACCAGTCGAACAGCGCCGGGGGGAGGAACGCGCGAAACAGCTCCTGCACCACGAACGTCGAGTAGGCGCCGAGCATGATCATCTCGCCGTGGGCCATGTTGATGACCCCCATGACCCCGAAGGTGATGGCGAGCCCGAGGGCCGCCAGCAGCAACACCGACCCCAGGCTGATGCCCTGGAACACGTTGAGGCCGAGGCCCAGGAAGAAGAGCGTATCCTCGATGCGCTGGATGGCCGCGGCCGCGGCCTTGCGCACGGCTTCGTCCTGTTTCGGGTCGTTGGCGATGGCGCCCAGCAGCGAGCGCACGTCGGCGGCCGTGGAGTCGGACAGCGCCTCGACGGCGGCCAGCCGCTCCGCCGTGGAGCCGGCCTTGAGGCGGGCGCCCAGCAGCGCGAACTCCATGGCTTCGCGTACGGCAGCGTCGGTCTCCGCCGAGAGCGCGTTTTCAAGCAGCCCTATCATGCGCCCGGAGCCGTGGCTCAAGGCCGACCGGGCGGCCGCCAGGCGCCGGTGGGGATCGCTGCTGAAGAGATCGAGCTGGCTCAACGCCGCCTTGATGGCGCCGCGAACACGGTTGTTGACCCTGACCTTCTTCACCGCGCGCCGCTTCGCGCCCCCGAGCAGCTCTCCGGACAGGGCGTCGGTCAGGCGGTAGCCCTTGCCGGCCTTCTCGGTGATCACCAGCCTGCCGTCGGTCTTGCGGTGGTACAGCCGTCCGTCCCGCAGGGCTTCCAGCAAAGGGATGACCTTGGGGTCGCCGAGGCTCGCCAGCCTCCCCACGACGTCGGCCTTCTGCTTGAAACCGCCGGTCTTGAGCTCCGCCGCCACGTCGGCTACCTGCGCCGCGCGCACGCCGGCCGAGAGCGCGAGACTCAGGCACGCAAGCACGAGAAGGACGAGGAGGGGTCGCCGCCCCTGTGGGTCGATGTCCATGGATGGGATCCGTTGACGGGCCGGGCCCGCCACGTGGCGGGCCCGGCGTTATCGAGTGAATCGAGGGCAGCCGTCAGTTGGTGAACTTCGGCTTCTCGCAGTTGCCGCAGACCCAGGGGTAGGCCCAGTCGGCGGTGAGCTTGGCGCTCTCCGGAATGTACGGGCTCCAGGCGTCGGCCTTGATGGGGCCCTCGGTCTCCCACACGACCTCGAACTGTCCGTCGGGCTGGATCTCTCCGATCATAACGGGCTTGGAGAGGTGGTGGTTGGTGTTCATGACGATGTCGAACCCGCTCGGGGACATGACCGCCTGGCCGTACATGGCCTGCCGGACCGCGTCCACGTTCGCCGTGCCTGCCTGCTTCACGGCCTGGCTCCACATGTTGAAGCCGATGGCGGTGGCTTCCATGGGATCGTTGGTGACCCGCTTGGTGTCCTTGATGTAGGCGTGCCACTTCTCGATGAAGGCCTCGTTCTCGGGCGAGTCCACGGACTGGAAGTAGTTCCACGCCGCGAGATGGCCCACCAGGTTGCTGGTGTCGATGCCGGCCAGCTCTTCCTCGCCCACGGAGAAGGCCACCACCGGGATGTCGTCCGCGTTGATGCCCTGGTTGGCCAGCTCCTTGTAGAACGGCACGTTGGCGTCGCCGTTGATGGTCGAGACCACCGCGGTCTTCTTGCCGGCGGAGGCGAACTTCTTGATGTCCGCCACGATGGTC
>JAPOPM010000176.1 GCA_026712905.1 Deltaproteobacteria bacterium | reverse complement strand
GCGGTTGTCCATCAACGCATGGCCCAGGTAGCACAGCTTCGCTTCCTGCCCTTGGCCCTTGCGGTACAGCCGTGCCTGTGGATCGGTGCTCGACTGGTGGGTCGCATTGCTGCGCTTCTCGCCGTGGAAGTCCGCCTCGGCATTGCGTCCACCGCCACCGCGCCGTCCGCCTCCATCTTTCGGCCGGAACGACTTCATCGACGCCCACGCCTCCAGCAACGTCCCGTCTACGCTGAAGTGTTCATCCGACAAAAGGCGTCCTTCACGGGCCTGACCCAGCACTTGCTCAAAAAAAGGGAACTATGGCGCATAGTCACATCCATCATTTCGATTGGAATGTCTTGGATCAGACAGGGAGTGGGCATGTGCTCCGCGCGACCCCGCCACGATCCGGGCGCTTCGGTTCGTTACGCCGGACGCTTTCCCGGCTTCGATGGCACGACCATTCCCTGTGCGGCATGGCCCCGGCGACGGCGATTCGGTAGCAACGACGGCCTGCGGAAGCCGCTTCCGGTCCACTACCGCCCCGGCCACGTCCACCGCCGTCACGTGGGCGTGGCCATGCGGTAACCCACCCCGCGGACGTTGAGGATGCAGGAGGGCGCGGCCGGGTCGTTGCCGAGCTTGTGGCGGAGCTTCTTCACGAAGTTGCGCACCACTTGAGGGTTGGCGGTGTGGCGGCCTTTCCAGGCTTGGCGCAGCAGCGAGTCGTAGGTCACGACTCGGCCCGGGTCGAGCGAAAGCACTCGCAGGAGCTCGAACTCGGTGAGGGTGAGCTCGACCGGCCTCCCGGCCACGGTCACCCGGCGCGCGGCGTAGTCGATGGCGAGCTCGCCGAGCACGAACGGCTCGGACCCGTTGCGGCGGCGAAGCGCGGCCCGCACCCGCGCGGTCAGCTCCGCCGCCGAGAAGGGCTTGACGAGGTAGTCGGCGGCGCCGGCTTCGAGCGCCCGCACCATGGTCTCGTCGCGGCCGTAGCCGGAAATGAAGATGACCGGCACATCGGCCATCCCGGGGACTTCCCGCATCAGCTCGATGCCGTCGGTTCCCGGCAGCACCAGGTCGAGCAGGACCAGGTGCGGCCTCTTCGTTCGGACAAGCGTTTCGGCCTCCTCCGGCTCCCCCGTCACCAGCGGAGCATAGCCCGCCGCGGCGAGCGTGTCGCGGACGTAGCGCAGCGTTTCCGGGTCGTCGTCCACTACCAGTACGGGCACCGGCTCGCGTCCCTCGCGCGAACTGCCGGCCAAGGCGCCCGGCGCCGCGGTCTCGCCGTCCTCGCCGGCCACCGGAAGCGTGAAGGTGACCCGCGTGCCAAGGCCCGGCCCCGCGCTCTCCGCCCGAATGCGTCCGCCGTGCGCTTCCACCAGCCCCTTGCAGATGGCAAGCCCGAGCCCGATTCCCGCGGCCTCCCGCCCGCGCTCCCCGCCGCCGATGCCGGCATGGCGCCGGAACAGGCGCGGCAACTGCTCGGGCGCAACCCCCCGCCCCTGGTCCGAAACCGAGACCGCCACCTCGATGCCGTCGCGCACCGCGCCCACCTCGATGGGCGAGGACTCTGGCGAGTGCCGGGCCGCATTGGAGAAGAGGTTGTTCAGCACCTGCACAATGCGCCGCTCGTCAGCCATCACCCGCGGCAGGTCCGGCGGCAGGTCGATGCGTATGGCCTGCCGGCCTCCGCCGCTCAAAAACGTGGTCCTCGCCTGCTCCACCAGGGCTCCCATCTCCAGCGGCTCGGGGTCGACCGAGAGCGTGCCCGAGTCGATGCGCCCGGCATCGAGCAGGTCGCTGATCAGGCCCTGCATGTGGTCGGCCTGCTGGTCGATGATGCGGATGAACTGGCGCATCTCGGCGCGGTCGAGCGCCCGCGGGGCGCCGAGCAGGGTCGTCGTCGAGCCCTTGATGGAGGTCAACGGCGAGCGCAACTCGTGGCTCACCATGCCCAGGAACTCCGCGCGCAGCCGCTCCATCTCCTCGAGCGGAGCCAGGTCCTGCATGGTCACCACCACCGACTCGACCTCGCCTTCGCCCGAACGGATCGGCGCGACGTTGATCAGCATCCGGAGGCTGCGCCCGCCGGGCGCCGAGAGCTCCACCTCAATGGCGCGCAGCGTCTCGGCGCTCTTGAGCCCGGCGAGCGTGAACTCCCGCCCGTCGGCGAGCCGGGCGTTCACCACCTCCAGCAACTGCGCGGCGGAGCGGCCCGGCGCCCGCAACGCCTCCACGATGCGCCGCGCCTCGCGGTTGAACGTCACCGGAGCGCCGTTCCGCGCGTCGAACACCACCACGCCCACCGGCGAAGTCTCCACCAGCGCCTCCACGCTCGCCCGCGCCCGTTGCTCCTCGCGGTGCGCGCGCGCGTTGGCGATGGCCGCCGCCGCCTGCGACGCGAACAGCACCAGCACCTCCTCGTCCTCTCCGGTGAACCCGTCTCCCCCCTCCTTGTCCGCGAGGAAGAAGTTTCCCGCATGCACGCCGCGATGGCGCATCGGCGTCGCCTGCAAGGTCTTGACGGCAATGCGGTCGGTCGCCAGGCCGAGGGAGCGGACATAGCCGGGAAAGTCGTCCAGCCTCAGCGGCGCCTCCTGGTCGCGCAGATGCTCGAACAGCCGCAGCCCGTCGGGCAGCCAGCCCGCCAGCCGCTGCTCCGCTTCGCCGCTCAGGCCCGAGGTGACGAAGTCCTGCGGTTGGCCTGCCTCGTCGACGGTCGTGATGACCCCGTAGCGGGCGCCGGTGAGCGCGCGGGCGCTGTCGACCACCTCCCGCAGCACGGCCCCCACGTCGAGGCTTGCGCTGATGCGCAGGATGGCCGCGCTCAGGCGGGAGGTGCGCTCGCGCAGCGCCTCGGCCCCGCGGACCGGTTTGTTGCTCTTCTTCATCGAACCTGCCCGCCCCCGACTGGAACCGGCCTGCCGCCTGGCGGGAGTCGGTTGGAGGATACGAAAGGCGAACCTTCGCCAAGATACACAGAAGATACACTGAATATAACAAATAAAGCACCCACAAGATATACAATTTGAGGTATGGTATCCGGATGATTCGAGAGGCGCTCGGAACGAAGTCTGTCTTCGCAGGGCGCGGGAATTCCTGAATCAGGGAGGACAGCCCCGCAGGCCGCATCGGTGACCGGGGCAAGGGGCTCCATCGCCATGGACCCGTTCCGGAAAAGGGAACCGGGCGAGAGCGACCCGGGTAGCGTGAGCCTTGAGCCGGCGCTCGCCGCGCTGACCCGGCTGCGGGTCCATGTCCCCGTGAGAGCGCCCGCGTCATGACGGAAGCCGAAAGAGACCTGCTGAGGGCCATCGGCGCGCGAGTGGCCGAACCTCGCCACAGGACGACCTTCAGTGTGGACACGGACACCTTGGAGATCCTTGACGAGTTGGTGACGCTAGGGCTGGTCGAGTCCACGGGCTACGTGATGCGGAACCCCGGGCCAGTGGTCCGTGTCTGCCTCACGGGCCGGGGTTGGATCAGGTTCAAGGAACGGAGGAAGCCATGAATCGGGCAATTCGCGCGAGGCCGATTACGCCCCAAAGCCATTTTCGACGCATGGCGATTACCCAAGTGATGTCCACTTGATCGACTGCGAGCGCGGCAAGAAGGATTCAGAACATGGCCAAGGCCGATCTGGTTCTCAAGGACTTTCTCGATACCTGGGATTACTTTTGTGCTCTGTCCGACTACTTCTACGAGGTAGGCGACCAGCTGGCCGACCGCGACTTCAAGCCTGTCGATATTCAAGTTCGTCCCGAGAACCTGCCTCGGTTCGACCAATTGGTGGACTTTATGATGCTTCAGCATCGGGGTTGCTCTGGGAATGCAGTTGGAGGCAGGACCTACCACCTTGTTACCCTCACCGGGGAAGGGATGAAGGTCTACAGTAGATGGTCGAACCGCACCGGGACGATACAGTAGTCGAGGGTGACCGGGCCGACCGGGTAGGGCAAGCGAGCACTGAGGAACGCTGAAGTCACCTATTTCCCCAAGTCACCCTCAACCAGGCTTTGGAAGGCTGAGGCGGTCCAGCAGCACCACATCGCAGAGTTGGACCGGGGGTGGCGGATATGCGGCCCGGATCCTCGGCACAGGCAACGGCTGTCCGGTAGCGGAAAAGAACCATCATGATTCAGTTTGCTGCCGGCATCCCATGACCTCCCTATCTCTGGATCGCTACGCCGCGTTCATGTTGCGCCACCGATGGCCGGTCCTCGCGTCGGCTGTTGCGGCCGTGGTGGTTCTGACAGCCGGCACCCATTTCATCACCGTCTCCAACGACTGGCGCGACAACATCGACGAGAACAGTCCTCAACTCGTTGCATTCGACGCCCTGGAGGACACCTACACGGCGACCCATGCGGCGGTGATCGCAGTCGCGCCCAAGCGGGGATCGGTGTTCACCCGCGAGGCGCTGGGCGCTGTCGAGGAGTTGACCGAGGCCGCGTGGCGCGTGCCGTGGTCCGCTCGGGTCGATTCCCTCACGAACTACAACCACAGCGAGGCGGCCGGGGACGACTTGAAGGTCGAGCGGCTCGTGGACGGCGCCGGATCGCTCGGCGATGACGACCTCGCGCGGATCAAGAGGATTGCGTTGAACGAAGTCAGCGTCGCGGGCCGTCTCGTCTCCCGCGACGGGCGGGTTGCCGGGCTGGTCATCAGCTTTGCCTTGCCCGACCACTCGGACGCCGCAATGATCGAGGTGTCCGACTATCTCCGCGGCCTCCTGGACGAGGCCCGGTCGGACCATCCGGACATCGCCTATCACCTGACCGGCGATGTCCTGCTGAACCGCGTCATGACCGAGGCGCTCGACGACGATATGCGGATCCTCGCGCCGGCCGCGTTCCTCGTCATCGTGTCCGTCGCCGGCGTCCTGCTGGGCTCCCTGGTCGGCACGCTGGCCCTCGTTGCCGTGCTTGGCTTCGTCATCGGCTCGACCATGGGCATGATCGGCTGGAGCGGCGCGGTGCTCAACGCCGCCAACTCGGGCGTTCCCATCATCATCATGACGCTCGCCATCGCGCACTCGGTCCACATCATCTCGACGGCCGCGTCCGGCACGGGGCAGGGCCTGGACCGGGACACGGCGGTCGTCGAATCGCTGCGTGACAACGCCTGGCCGGTGTTCCTTACGACGGCCACAACGGTCATCGGGTTCCTCAGCCTGAACTTCTCCGACTCTCCGCCTTTCCGGGTCCTGGGCAATCTCGTGGCGTTCGGCATGCTGTCGGCCTACGTGTATTCCATGACGCTGCTGCCGGCGCTGCTGCTGGTCCTGCCGTTGCGCGCGCGTCCCGGAGGCGCCGGGGCCTCCACCTTTTTCGATCGCCTGGGCGCCTTCGTCGTCGCCCGCCGCACGCTCCTGCTGTGGTCCGTGGGCGCGGTGGCCGTCGCCCTGATCACCGGCGTGCCCCGCATCGAGCTCACGGACAACTGGTTGAAGTATCTGGATGAGCGTTACGAGTTCCGGCGCGACACGGACTTCGTCATCGAGAACCTGACAGGTGTGGAAAACCTGGAATACTCCCTGAGCGCGGGGTACGAGGGCGGCGTCACCGATCCCGACTATCTGCGCAAGGTGGACGCCTTCGCCGAATGGTACCGCGCCCAGCCGGAAGTGGCGCACGTCCAGGCGTTCACCGACATCATGAAGCGCCTCAACAAGAACATGCACGGCGACGATCCGGCCTTCCACCGGCTGCCCGAAGACGCCGAGCTTGCCGCGCAGTACCTGCTGCTCTACGAACTGTCGGTCCCCTTCGGCAGCGACCTCAACAACCGCATCGACGTCGCCAGATCCGCCACGCGCATGACCGTCACGATGCGCGGCCTGAATTCCGAGCAGCAGCGCAGGCTCGACGCGCGCGGGCAGGATTGGCTCCGCGCCAACGCGCCCGGCCTCGCGACCGAGGGAGCGGGGATCAGCCTCGTCTCCGCCTACCTGGCGATACGGAACATCAAGAGCATGTTGTGGGGCACGGCCAGCGCCGTGGCCCTCATCTCGCTGCTCCTGATGGGGATTTTCAGGAGCGTACGCCTCGGCCTCTTGAGCTTCGTGCCCAACTTCATCCCCGCGGCCATGGCCTTCGGCGTCTGGGGCTATCTCTACGGCGAGGTGGGGAACGCCGGATCCCTGGTGACCGCCATCTCCTTCGGCATCGTCGTCGATGACACGATTCACCTCATGAGCCGGTACCTGAAGGCGCGCGGCGAGGGCCTTTCCGCGTCCGGGGCGGTGCGCGCCGCCTTTCGTGCGGTGGGTCGCGCGCTGTTCACCACGACCATGATCCTGGGGCTGGGCTTCCTGGTGTTCGCCACGTCGGGATTCGTGATCAGCTGGATGCTCGGGCTTCTGCTCGCGCTCACCATCGGCTTCGCGCTGCTCGCCGATCTCCTGCTCCTCCCACCCTTGCTGATAGCCGTCGACCGGAATGCCTGACCCCGAATCGCGATTGCAGGCGGGTGTGTTCCGGGGCTGGGCGGGGCATGGCATTCAACCAACTCCGTCGGACCGAGGATTGCAGATACGAGATCCTGAAATCCATGTTCATCAATTTCATGCTGGCAACGAACATGTCGACATGCCCGCGCGGCGCTATTCGTCGCAGATGCGCGTCCACCTCAATCCCCCGGCGTCCGCTCACGCCGTCGTTGACGCGCTCGTTCCCTCCGAACGCGAGAGGGTCGTCTGGGACGGCGACATCTCGGGCTTTGGCGTTCGCGTCCACCCCTCGGACCGGAAGTCCTACCTTGTGAACTACCGCGTGGGCAGCGGCGGTCGCAAGGCGCCCAACAAGCGGGTGGTGGTGGGCCGCGCCCGGCGGGTCACCCCGGACTAGGCGCGGCGGCTGGCCCAGGAGCTTCTGGGGCGGGTGGCCGGGGGCGAGGATCCCGCGGGGAAGCGTGCCGAGGCGGGTTCCCTTCCGAGACTGGGAGAGGCCTGCAGGGACTACATCGAGTCCGGGCACGGAAGGGCGGCTAGCAGGTTGTTGAGAAACTCCGCCTGACGCGGATAACAGTAAGTATCATATTCGTATCGAGTTGGAGTAAGCGATGAGAGGAACAGATCCGCGTCAGGAAGGGATGTTCAGTTATGTGTCGCCGGAAGCGCGAGTGCCAGCAGACCATCCGTTGCGAGCGATACGGAAGATGGTGAACAGGGCGCTTGAAGGACTGACGCGGG
>JAPOPM010000175.1 GCA_026712905.1 Deltaproteobacteria bacterium | reverse complement strand
CTACCGCGCCCTGTCGCGGCCCTACAGCCTGCCGCCCGGAGTGCCCGCGGACCGGGTCAAGACGCTCCAGAAGGCCTTCACGGATACCCTGAAGGACCCCGAGCTGGTCGCCGCCGCCAAGAAGTCGAAGGTGGAGTTGAATCCGCAGGACGGCAACTGGGTGGCGAAGAAGATGAAGGGGCTCTACAACATGGACGAAGCCACGTTGTCCCTGTTGAAGAAGACCTTGTTGCCGAAGAAGTAGTTACGCATCGGATGGAGGGGGGTCGTTTCCCGGCCGCGCTCGGCGTGAGCCGGGAAACGTCTCCGTCCGTATGTCTCGGATCGGCTGGCCGTGGCGGACAGCCGTCAAGTACGCCCCGCCGGAAGGCGCGCGGCGTCTTCTCGCGTGATATTCTTTTGATCGATCCGGATCGGGTGCCCAGCCACTTCCTTTCCGGGCTCACCTCCCTTCACTGAAAGTCAGGGATCATGGGTGAAATGCTTCAGGCCTTTGTGGGAGGCCTAGCACAAGTTTTTACCGCTACGACCTTCACGCTCATGATGGTGGGCATCGTGATCGGGTTCGCCGTGGGTATCCTGCCCGGGCTTGGCGGACCGGTCACCCTGGCGCTGATGCTGCCGTTCATCTTCAAGATGGAGGCGGTGGAAGCCTTCGCCTTCCTGTTGGGCATGTCCGCGGTGACGGCCACCACGGGAGACATCACCTCCATCCTGTTCGGCATCCCCGGGGAGGCCATAACTGCCTCCACCATCGTGGACGGCCACCCCATGGCCAAGAAGGGTGAGGCCGGCCGCGCCTTGGGCGCGTCGCTCATGAGCTCGCTGGTGGGCGCCGTCTTCGGCGCCTTCGCGCTGGCCCTGGCCATCCCCATCGTCCGTCCGCTGGTGCTCGCCATCGGCTCGCCGGAATTCTTCATGCTGGCGCTCCTGGGAGTCACCTTCCTGGCATCCCTCAGCGGTACGGCCGTCATCCGGGGCCTCACCGCCGCGGCCCTGGGGCTCATGCTCGCCACCGTGGGGCTCGATCCCATATCCGGGATCGAGCGCTTTACCTTCGACAGCCTCTATTTATGGGACGGCATCAAGCTGGTTCCGGTGACCCTTGGACTGTTCGCCATCCCGGAGATCATCGAACTCTCGGTCAAGGGTTCGAGCATATCGGAAGAGAAGGTGGAAACGCTGGGCGGCGTCATGGAGGGCGTCAAGGACACGTTTCGCCACTGGGGCCTGGTGCTTCGCTGCAGCGCCATCGGCACCTACATCGGGATCATCCCGGGCATGGGCGGCGCCGTCTCCCAGTGGGTCGCCTACGCCCACGCGGTGCAGACCTCCCCGGACAAGGAGCGCTTCGGCAAGGGGGCGGTGGAAGGCGTGCTCGGTCCGGGCGCGGCCAACAACTCGAACCTCGGCGGCGCGCTGGTGCCCACCATCGCCTTCGGCGTCCCGGGCAGCGTCACCATGGCCATCCTGCTGGGGGCGTTCATCATCCAGGGTCTCGTGCCGGGGCCGCCGATGCTGGAGCCGGCCAGTCGGGGAGGGCACCTCGACCTCACGTTCTCGTTCGTGTGGATCGTAGTGGTCTCGAACATCATCACCGTCTCCATCTGTTTCATCTTCCTGAAGCAACTGGCGCGTATCACCGAGGTGCGCGGCAGTCTGGTGCTGCCGTTCCTGCTGGTGCTCATTTACCTGGGCGGCTTCGCCCAGAACAACGCGTTCGAGGACCTCATCGTGGTGCTGGCCTTCGGGCTGGTGGGCTGGATCATGGTGCAGCTCGACTGGCCGCGCCCGCCGTTGCTGCTGGGGCTCGTGCTGGGCTCGCTGGCCGAGAAGAACCTGTTCCTTGCCACCGACAACTACGGCTGGGGATGGGTCGGCTTCCCGGGCGTGCTGGTCATCGGGGCGATTATCCTGGCGGGCATCCTCTATCCGATCTACCAGCGGCGGCGCGAGGCAAGACGGCAGGCCGCCGGGGCCGTGTCCACGCCGATCCCGGTTGCGGTCCCGGAGATGGAGGCCGCCGAAGCGCCCAAAGGCCTCACCGTTTGGCACATCGCCTTCACGGCAGTCCTCCTCGCGGGATTCGCATGGGGCGTCTGGGAGGCGCGGGACTGGGGCTATCGCGCCAGCCTTTTCCCTTGGGTCATCGGTTTCCCGGGCATCGTGCTCTGCCTGGCGCAGCTCGAAATCGACGTCATGGGTTTCCTGCGGCAACGGAAGGAGGCGGTGGCAGCCGCGGGAGCGGATCCGTTGGTCATACGGCGGACGGTGACCATCGTGGGCTGGATTCTCGGCTTCTTCGCTTCCATCTGGCTGTTTGGCTTCCCCATCACCGTGCCGCTGTGCACGTTCCTCTTCCTCAAGGTGGGCGCCGGCGAGAAATGGCCCATCAGCATCATCCTCACGCTGTTGGCCTGGGCGGGTTTCTACGCCGTCTTCGAGTACTCGTTGAGCCTGCCGTTCCCGCCGGGAACGCTGATCGAGATGTTCACGGGATAGAGTGGGCACCAAGCCGCCCGCAAAGGAGATAGACCCTGATGAAAGTCTACAACTTCGACCTGCTGGCCTATCCGGAAGTCCCCGAGGATGTTCCGGGAACGCCCGTGCCGAGCTCTTTTTTCGATCCGCCGGTGGGCTCGCGCAACTACCGGGAACACCTGGAAGAAATGGCCTACTGCGAGGAGTTGGGCTTCGAGGGGGTGGTCTTCAACGAGCACCACTACAGCGCCTACGGCACCATGCCGTCGCCCAACCTCATCGCGGCGGCGCTGAGCCAGAAGACCAGCCGCATGAAGATCGGCGTGCTCGGCAACATCCTGCCGCTGCGCCAGCACCCGGTACGAGTGGCCGAAGAATACGCCATGATCGACTGTCTGTCCGAAGGACGCCTGATAGCCGGCTTTGTCCGCGGCATCCCCTCGGAATACCTGTGGTACAACGTCAAGCCGCAGGAATCCCGCGGGCGCTTCGGCGAGGCCTTCGACGTGATCATGAAGGCGTGGACCGAGCCGGTGTGGAGCTACGAGGGCGACTTCTTCCAGTTCGAGAACTGTGCCATCTGGCCGCGCCCGGTGCAGCAGCCGCATCCGCCCATCTGGGTGGCGGCGCGCAGCGCCGAGTCCATTGAATGGTGCTGCGCGCGCCAGATCCCCATCGCGCAGGTGTACCAGACCACGGGCCAGATCGAGGACACGTTCAGCTACTACCGCAAGGTGGCGCGGGACAGCGGCTGGGAAAGCGGACCGGACAAGTTCATCCTCTGCCGCCACATCCACGTGGCCGAGACCGACGAGCAGGCGCGGGCGGTGGCGGAGCCGCCGTTGCGTTACTTCTTCACGCTGTGGAACCGCGGCTTCAACGAGGCCAAGACCGACGTCGCGGTCGACCAGCAGAAGGTCAAGGCCGCCATGGTCAGTGACCGGTCCGGCAGCTACTTCCGCCCGGGCAACGAGCAGCGGGTCAACTTCCATCCCATGACCTGGGAGCAGCTCATCGACACCGGGTTCGTCATCGCCGGCAGCCCCGACACGGTGGCGGCGCAGGTCAATCAGCAGATGAGCCAGATCGGCGCCGATCACTTCATGGGCATGTTCCACATCGGCAACCTTGCCCACGACAAGGTGATCGACTCCCTGAACCTGTTCCACAAAGAGGTCATGCCGCGGCTGAACGGGGCGTAGCGCCCACGCGACCGCCCACACGGCCGCGCACCTCGCGCCGCAAGCAAGGGAACGCAACGACTCCGGAGCCGTGGTGGCGATTCTATCCAGAGCCATTCTCGCAGCCGCGCTGTTGCTGGTGCTTGTGCCGTTTCCCATCCGAGCGGCCGGAGCCGATGAGCGCCCACTGACCTTCGTGGTGGGCGCCGGCGCCGGCGGCGTCTTCGACAGCTACACCCGCCTTCTGGCACGCCACATCGGACGGCATCTGCCGGAACGCCCCAAGGTGGCGGTGCGAAACCTGGCCGGAGGCGGCGGCAGCGTGGCGGCGGAGTACCTCTACCGCGAAGCCAAGCCCGACGGCCGCACCGTGGGCCACTGGGCGGGCGACCTCATCCACAAGCAGATATTCGGTCGAACAGATGTGAAGGTGGACACGCGGCGCTTCGAGTGGGTCGGCGCGGTGGCGCCCCTGCATCCGGTCTGCGTCCTCACCAAGGCGAGCGGCATCGCGGACGTGGCCGGTTGGGCCGGCGGCAAGCGGCCCGTCAAGCTGGGCGGCATCGGGCGTAACGAGGCCGCGACAAACATGTCCCGCGTCGTCGCGACCGCCCTGGGCCTGCCGATCAAGCTCATCCCCGGTTACAAGGGCCTTGAGAATCTCCGACTGGCCGCCGGCAGGCAGGAAGTGGCCGGCGGCTGCTGGCACTGGCAGTCGGTCAAGAAAACGTGGGCCAGGATGCTTGCCGTGGGCGAAGCGCAGGTCGTGCTTCAGGCCATGTCCGGGCCGCACCCGGATCTGCCGTCCGTCCCCAACGCGGTGGACCTGGCCAAGTCCGAGAACGCCCGCATGCTGGTCATGTACGGTGTTCACGACCCGGCGAGGCTGGCGCGGGCCTATACGCTCCCTCCCGGGACGCCGAAAGAGCAGGTGGCCAAACTGCGCAAGGCGTTTGCGGACACCATGGCCGATCCGGCGTTTGTCGCGGGGGCCAACAGGCTGGGTTTGGAGGTGCGCCCGCTGGACGGCGCGGCCATCGAGAAGACCGTCAATGGGCTGTTCGAGCTGGACCCCAAGTTTCTCGTGCAACTGCGCAAGGCGCTCTTCCCCGATGAGCCCGCGGGCGACACGCGGGGGCCATAAGCGGCCGTAGCGCGAAGATCCAGTGCGCGTCCCGCCGCGCCTGGTGTGGTGTCAGGCGTCCTGACCGCGGATCAAGCGTTTCACCGTATAGTCCATCACCGTCTCGCCGTGCTGGTTGGTGATTACGTGCCGGCAACGAACGATACCGGCTTTGCGCGACTTGGTCTCGCGGCCGTCGAGCACCTCGATCTCGACGGCGATCGTGTCGCCCACCTTCACCGGCCTGAACAGCCGCATGCCTTCGAGGCCGACGAAGGCCAGGCCCGTCCCGTGCAGCATGCCGGTCTGGGTGGTCAGCCCCTCGGCCAGCGCGAACGTGAGGCTGCCGGGGGCGATGCGCCCGCCGTACTCGGTCTCGTCGCGCATGTACTCGGCATCAATGAACAGCGGTTCCATGAGCCCGACCAGGTTCACGAACTGGACCACGTCGGTCTCCGTCACGGTGCGCCGGGCGGTTCGGAAAACGTCGCCCGGGCGGTACTCTTCAAAGTGCATTCCCTGTCGCATGCCGTTGTCCTCGCTTGTCCGCTTCCCGCTAGTGTCCTGCGTCACAAATAGCTTGATGAATCCGCGAGGGCATTTTTGTCGTCGGCAAGGCGCGATGACGAGCAGTGGCGGGCACCACGCGAGGAAGAGTAACGCAGCCGACGGCGAAAAGGACCCGCGGATTCATCAAGCTATTTGTGACGCAGGACACTAGGTGCACCGTCCTTGCGCAGCGGCCCGTGCCGCTAACCGAGGGTCCCCCGTCTCCGAACCTCCGCGACCTCCGCCTCCTCCAGATCCAGCCATTCCTTGAGCACCTGCTCGTTGTGTTCCCCCAGGAGCGGTGGCGCCAGCCGGATGGACGCGGGCGTGCCCGAGAACTTCACCGGCGGCCCGGCCATACGCACCTTGCCGGCGGTCGGGTGGTCGATCTCCCGCAGCATCCCCGTGGCCAGGACCTGTGGGGATTCGAACACTTCCTGGATGTTCTGGACCGGCGAGCACGGCACGCCCGCGTCGTTCAGGATCTCGATCCATTCCCCGCGCGGACGCGAGCGGAACATCTCGTTCAAGAGCTCGATGAGGACGTCTCGGTGCTCCACGCGGTGCGCATTGGTGTCGAAACGCGGGTCTTCCGCCAGCTCCGGCTGGCCCGCCGCCTTGCAAAACCGCGTCCAGATGGCGTCGTTGGCCATGGCCACCACCAAGTGGCCGTCGGCCGTCGGGAAACTCTGGTAGGGCACGATGTTGGGGTGGGCGTTGCCCCAGCGTCCGGGCACCTCGCCGGTGACGAGGTAGTTGCTGCCGGCGTTGATGAGGCTCGCCACCTCCGCCTCCATGAGGGAGGTCTCGATCCTTTGTCCTTCACCGGTCTTTTCGCGTGCGTAGAGGGCCGCGGCGATGGATTGCCCCAGCATCAGGCCGGCGACGACGTCGATGATGGCGACGCCCACCTTGGAGGGCTCGCCGCCGGCCGGGCCGGTGATGCTCATGAGGCCGCCCCAGGCCTGCATGGCGAGGTCGTAGCCGGGCAGGTCCTTCAGCGGGCCGCTGGCGCCGAAGGCCGAAAGCGAGGCGTAGATCAGCCGCGGGTTCTCCCGCCGGATCTCCGTTTCGGGCAGGCCCCAGCCGGCGAGGGTGCCCGGCCGGAAGTTCTCCATCAGCACATCGGCCCGCAGCGCCAGGCGGCGCAGCAACGCGATGCCGTCCGGCGTCCGGAGGTCCAGGGTCACGCTGCGCTTGTTGCGGTTGACGCACAGGAAATAGGCGCTCTCGCCTCCCTGGAAGGGCGGCCCCCAACTGCGCGTGTCGTCACCCACGCCCGGCTGTTCGACCTTGACGACCTCCGCTCCCAGGTCGCCCAGGAACATGGTGCAGTAGGGACCCGCCAGGACCCGCGTCAGGTCCAGCACCCGGACCCCGTGGAGCGGCCCGTGGGCCAGGCTCATTTGAACTCGATTCCCTGTTCGCGCAGGATCGCGTCCAGCGTCTCGGCTCCAAGCCACAGTCCCGGCATGCCCCCGGGTATCGCGGCCACCTCCACCGCCTCCAGTACCTGCCGCGGCGTCGCGCCGAGCTTGAGCGCCCGTTCGCTGTGGAGGCGCACCCCCCGGGGCCGGTTCAGCGCGCAGGTGATGCCGACCATGATCAGCTCCTTGGTCTTCCGGTCGAGGGCGCCCTCACGCCCGAAGGTCCCGTCCACGAACAGCCCCGTCAGGTGCCGCGCGTATTCCGGGTCGAGATCGGCGATGATCTCGTAGGCCTTGTTCCCGGCCCCTAGCGAGACACTTTCGAAAGCCTCGCGTGCATCCTTCGCCATGTCGAGTCTCCTTTCCCAAACGGGCCGCCGCGGCAGTGTATCGATCGCACCCGCGGCAACCGCATCCTCGTGGGTTTTCTTGTAGCAGTACCGTTACACACGGCAAAGAGCTGGACCAGGTGCTCCATCCGTCATCCCGGTGGAAGCGGCTGTGCCAAGACTCGTGAGGCGGGATTCTACGGATCGTCATTCCCGCGGAAGCGGGAATCCAGGAGGGGTGAGGCGGGGAAACCGCCTCGTTTAACCCCCACCACCACCCCTGGATTCCCGCTTCCGCGGGAATGACGATCCGTAGGGCGGTGCCGTCTCGTGGCCAAGCGGAGTCTTGACACACCCGCGAAAGCGGGAATCCAAGAGCGGGGCGGGGTCCTGCCCGAGGCATCCCCAATTGACACCGCAACGGCCCGGCAGGTAGTTTGAGTCAACCCGAAGCGGAGGAGTGATGTCATGACCGGAAGGGAATTCGTCGAATCGCTGTGGAGCCGCTACCACGATGAGCTGGAAGGGCCCGTCATCGCCATCCGCAAGGCGCTGGCCGAGCTGGACCCGCGCTCGCCGGAGTTCGTCGCGCTGATGCAGCGCCAGTCCAAGAAGGAGCTGGCCCACGCCGTGGCGTTCACCAAGGCGCTGTTGCAGTACGACGAGTTGGAGCCCCACGAGCGCGCCCACGTGGCGGAGCAGGCGGCGGACGAGTACAAGCACCACGCGCTGATCAGGGATTACCTCGACAGCCGCGGCGCCGCGGACGATGTTCCCGTGGCGGCCTACGACGGCTACTTCGGCCAGTTCCTCACCGGCGACGTGCGCTCGTTCCGCTTGTGCAACATCGCCGAGAAGTCCGCGGTGGTGTTCATGGAGCACATGCGCGACAACACGCCGGACCCGGTGGTGCGGCAACTCGCCAAGGACATCGTGGACGACGAGGAAGGGCACGAGGACATGGTCACGGAAAAGCTCGCACGCTTTGCCGAAGAGCCCGCCAACCGCGAGTTCCTGGAGAACATGTTCGTGCAGAGCTGGAGCAGCCAGAAGGAAGGCGTCATCCGCGAGGGACGCGAGCTGGGAGTCGACGTCGACGGCATCCTGCGGGACTACGCCGCCCGCGCGGGAAAGACAGCGTAGGCAAGGCTGGATTCCCGCTTCCGCGGGAATGACGTTTCGTATGGCCCGTATGGTCCCGCTGTTTGACACGGCCTGGAAAGCGAGACTCCAATCTCCGCCACGGCCTCAGTGCCAGAAGCCGTGGCGCCGCACCACCTCCATGTAGTCCGCGAGCCCTTTCTCCAGCGTATATTCCGGTTCGTAGCCGAGGATGCTCCTGGCCGCGGACAGGTCCACGCGCGGGCGCCCCTTCCCTTGATCCGCGCCTTCGGCCAGCGCGATCTCGCGGCCCGGCAACAGGTTGCGCAGCGCCTTGACGAAGTCCTTCGGGCCGTAATTCGTTCCCACGGCGATGTTGAAGGCCTTGCCGGGCGCGTCCTTGGCGGTGCAGGCCAGGGCGATGCCGCGGCCCACGTCCGTGGCGTAGATGAAGTCGTTGGGTCCCACGTGGCGCTTCTCGAGCACCACGGGCCCCTCACCCACGCACGCGCGCACCAAGTGGTTCATGGCGATGCCGCCGCCGGAGCCGCCGCGGTAGTGGCCGGGCCCGTACACGCCGCTGGGGCGGATGCGCACGCACTCCATGCCGTAGTAGTTCTCGTAGGCGTCCAGCATCACCTCGTTGGCGACCTTGGTGGAGGGATAGAAGCGGTTGCCCCAGCGCGGGGCGTCCTCCGTGACCGGTCCCTTGCGGATGTTGGCCCAGTCGTAGACGCCGAAGGTGCTGACGTGCACCAGCCGCTTGATCCCGGCGAGCTGACAGGCCTCGAAGACGTTCACCGACCCGACGGTGTTGGTGTGGAAGCCGCGGTAGGGCGGGTTCTCCACCTGGCCGCCGATGAGTCCGGCGGTGTGCACCAGCACGGCCGGCTTGGCTTGCGCCAGGGCGCGCATCAGGTTGGGCAGGTCCAGGAGGTCGCCGCGCACCGTGGTCACGCGCCGCTTCCCGGCGATGGCCGCGACGTAAGCGGGATCGGGGCTCAGGTCGTAGATGTGGACCGAGTGCCCCGCCTTCGCCAGCTCCCTGGCCGTGTGACATCCGAGCATGCCGGCGCCAGTGACAAATACCTTCATGTTTCTCCTCCCGGTCGGGGGTTCGTGTTCCGCCGAAACATTTGTTCCGCCGCGAACGCGAAGAATCTGTCACATGCGTCCGCGAATCGTCAAGGACGGTGCCGACCGCCAGGTAAACTCCTCTCTGGTTGAACGCCCTGTCCTCGTTCCCGCGCAAGCCGCGTGGCCGGTGTCCGCCCTATGTGTGCGGCGCGGCAACCGTGTCCGGCAAAACCGTGGCAACCGGCTGATTTCTTGTTGACCCGCCGTTTGGCGGAATAGTATATTCGCGGTCCATCGAGGACGGAGGATCATGAGCAACACAACCACGATTCAGGTTCGAGTCAACGGCGTCAGCCGGACGGACGAAGTCCAGCCGCGCCTCTTGCTGGTGCACTACCTGCGGGACGTGCTGGCTCTCACGGGTACCCACATCGGTTGCGAGACGAGCCTGTGCGGCGCGTGCACGGTGATGGTGGACGGCGCGGCGGCGAAATCCTGCACCCTGCTGGCCGTGCAGGTGGACGGATGCGAGGTCGAGACCATCGAATCCCTCGCCACCGATGACGGGCTGCATCCGATACAGGAAGCCTTCTGGGACTGTCACGGGCTCCAGTGCGGCTTCTGCACGCCGGGCATGATCATGGCCACGCGGCAGCTCCTTCAGGAGAACCCGAGCCCGTCGGAGAAGGAGATCCGCCACGGGCTCGAAGGCAACATCTGCCGGTGCACCGGGTACAAGCATATCGTCGACGCGGTGCAGCAAGCCGCCGAACAAATGAAAGCTGGGACGTAAGCCATGCCGGTAAGCAAGCTTGTAGGAACCAAGGTAAAGCGGCGTGAAGACCCCCGCCTGGTGCAGGGGTTGTCGCACTACGTGGACGATCTCCGGATGGCGGACGTGATGCACGCGGCCATCCTGCGGAGCCCCCACGCCCACGCCCGCATCATCGGCATCAACACGGACGCGGCGCGGGCCTTGCCCGGCGTCGTCACCGTCGTCACCGGCGCGGACATCGGCGACAGCGTGGGCTCGGTGCCCTGCGCCGCCGCCAATCCGACCCTGCGCACGCCGCCGCACCCGGTGCTGGCCCAGGACGAAGTGCGGTATGTCGGGGAGCCGGTGGCGGTGGCGGTGGCCGGGGACTCGTACACGGCCCGGGACGCTCGCGACCTCATCGAGGTGGACTATGAGCCGCTGCCGGCGGTCTCGGACCTGGAGAAGGCGCTGCAGCCGGGTTCGCCGCTGGTCCATTCCCAGTGGGACAGCAACCAGGCCTTCACCTTCGAGTGCGGCACCGGGGACATGGACAAGGCCCGCGCCGAGGCGGACGTCGTCGTCAAGCAGAAGTTCATTCACCAGCGGCTCGCGCCGATCTCGGTGGAGACGCGCGGCGTGGTGGCGCGGTACTTCCCGGGCGAGGACGAGCTGACCGTCTGGAGCTCTACGCAGATCCCGCATCTCCTGCGGGCCATGCTGGCGCTCATGCTCAACTACCCGGAACACCGCATCCGCATCATCGCCCCGGAGGTGGGCGGCGGCTTCGGCTGCAAGCTCAACGTCTACCGGGAGGAGGGCCTGCTGGCCCACCTGGCGATGAAGCTCAAGGGCACGGTGAAGTGGATCGAAGGACGCCGCGAGAACATGCAGGCGACGATCCACGGCCGCGGACAGGTGGGCACCGTGGAAGCCGCGGTGAAGAAGGACGGCACGATCCTGGGCGTCACTTACGACAGCCTGCTGGACACCGGCGCCTATCACCAGCTCTTGACGCCGGGAATGCCGCCGCTCACCGGCCTGATGATCAGCGGTTCGTACAAGATCCCGACCCTGAAGTTCACCTCCACCGGCGGCTTCACCAACAAGGTGGCCACCGACGCCTACCGCGGCGCCGGCAGGCCCGAAGCCACCCTGGTGATCGAGCGCACCCTGGACCTGATCGCGCGGGAGCTGGACATGGACCCGGTGGAGCTGCGCCGCAAGAACTTCGCCCAGCCCTCCGACTTCCCGCTGCAGGTGGCCACCGGCCTCGCCTACGACAGCGGCAACTACCAGGCGGCGCTGGACCGGGCGTTGGAGATGGTGGGCTACCAGGACCTTCGCGCCGAGCAGAAGCGGCTGCGGGAAGAAGGCCGCCACCTGGGCATCGGCTTCTCCACCTATGTCGAGATCTGCGCCATGGGGCCATCCGCGGCGCTGCCGGCGGGCGGCTGGGAGAGCGGCACCGTGCGCATGGACTTCACCGGCAAGGCCACCGTGCTGACGGGCGTCTCGCCCCACGGCCAAGGTGAAGAGACCACCTTCGCGCAGATCGTCTCCGACGATCTCGGCGTTCCCATCGAGGACGTGGCCGTGAAGCACGGCGACACGGCGGTGGTGCCCAACGGCATCGGCACCTTCGGCAGCCGCGGCATCTCGGTGGGCGGCACCGCGGTGTACATGGCGACGCAGCAAGTTCGCGAGAAGGCCGAGGCCATCGCCGCCAACGTGCTGGAATGCAGCACCGATGACCTGGAGTTCGAGGACGGCAAGTTCACGGTCAAGGGCGTGCCCGACAAGGGCATCACCATCCAGGAGGTGGCGCTGCAGGCGCACGTGGCCACCAAGCTGCCGGCCGGCATGGAGCCGGGGCTTCAGGCGACCTCGGTGTTCGAGCCGTCCAACTTCACGTTCCCCTTCGGCACGCACATTTGCGTGGTGGAGGTGGACACTCAGAGCGGCGAGATCGAGATCAAGAAGTACGTGGCGGTGGACGACTGCGGCAAGGTCATCAACCCGATGATCGTGGACGGTCAGGTGCAGGGCGGCATCGCCCAGGGCCTGGGACAGGCGCTCCTGGAAGAGGTGATCTACGACGAGGACGGCCAACTCGTCACCGGCAGCCTGATGGACTACGCCGTGGCCCGCGCCGAAGACTTGCCGCCCCTGGAGTTCGACCGCACGGAGACGCCGTCGCCGGTGAACCCCATGGGGGTGAAGGGAGTGGGCGAGGCCGGCACCATCGGCTCCACGCCGTCCATCGTCAACGCGGTGGTGGACGCGCTCGCTCCGTTCGGCGTCAAGCACATCGACATGCCGCTCAAGCCCGAGAAGATCTGGCGCCTGTGCCAGGGCGGTAACAAGTGACCACTACGAAACAAGAAGATAGCGAGAGCCGATCATGATACCAGCAGCCTTCGATTACATCGTTCCCGACAGCCTCGAGGCCGCGGCCGCCAGCCTGGCGGAGGCCGGCGACAACGGCAAGGTGATGGCCGGCGGACACAGCCTGCTGCCGATGATGAAGCTGAGGCTGGCTCAGCCCGGGGTCGTCATCGACCTCAAGCGGCTGGACACCCTGCGGCAGATCCAGGTGGACGGCGGCACGCTCCGCATCGGCGCCCTGGTCACGCATCATCAGGTGGAGACCTCCAGCGACGTCAAGAACAACGGCGCGTTGCTGGCCCTCACCGCCGGCAGCATCGGCGACCCCCAGGTGCGCAACCGCGGCACCATCGGCGGCAGCGTGGTCCACGGCGACCCGGCCGCGGACTGGCCCGCGGCGCTGCTCGCCATGGGCGCCGAACTGACGCTGACCAGCAGCGGCGGCTCTCGCTCGGTGGCCGCCGGGGACTTCTTCCTCGGCCCCCTGACCACCGCCATCGAGGCTTCCGAGATCCTGACGGGCGTGAGCGTTCCCGTGGCCGCCGCCGGCACCCGCGCCGCGTATCGCAAGGTCAAGCAGAAGGCCTCGGGCTTCGCCATCGTCGGCATCGCGGTCTGCCTGAAGGCCGACGGCGACACCTGCTCCGACATCGCCATCGGCGTCACCGGCCTGGCCGGCACGCCCTTCCGCGCCGGCGCGGTGGAGGACCAGCTCCGAGGCAAGGCGCTGACCACCGACAACATCACCGCGGCCGCGGCCGGGGTAGCCGACGGCGCCGACGCCCTGGACGACATCCACGCGTCCGGCGAGTTCCGCGCCCACCTGGCCCGGCTCAACACCGCCCGGGCCATCCAGGACGCTATGAACGGTTAGCAGTCTGTCCGAGAGTCGGGAATCCACCGCGAGGCATGGAAATGATCCGTGCAGGGACGACCGGCGGGTCGCCCCTGCGGGCCACGACTCGATTACGCGGCGAGGTTTCGCGTACCAACCCCAGCAAGGACCAAACCATGCCCAAGGCGCTCAGTGGCCTCATGGGAATGCGCCACATCGCCCTCAACGTCGAGGACGTCGAGCGCTCCAAAGCCTTCTACCACGATATCCTGGGCATGGAGGTCGTGTGGCAGCCCGACCCCCAAAACGCCTACCTGAGCTCCGGCTCCGACAACCTCGCCCTCCACGAAACCCCCGTCGGCCGGCCTCCCGACGCCGCCACCTCCGCCCTCGATCACCTCGGCTTCATCGTCTCCGACATCGACCGCGTCCAGGAACTCGAAGCCGAGTTCCGCGCCAAACAGGTCACCATCATCAAACCCTTCAAACGCCACCGCGACGGCAGCGCCTCGTTCTACTGCGCGGACCCGGACGGGGTGGTGATCCAGATGCTTTATGAGCCGACGCTGAGCGGGCAGAGTATCCGCGGCGGCTGATTTCCACGGGCTTCATCTCGTATCAGCAGTCACGTCGCGGCATCCCTCTGTCCGGCAGGAACCCGCTGTTTGGCAACAGAATTCTTGGCAAGAATTCTGTTGCCGAATCAGGCTGTGTCAAAACTCCGCTTGGATGAGAATTGACACCAACGCCCCGAGTCGTCATTCCCGCGGAAGCGGGAATCCACCTTCCCGCTTCCGCGGGAATGACGACTCGTACGGCGGTGCCGTTGCGTGGCCAAGCGGAGTCTTGACATAGCCTGGAATGACAAAGGCAATGTCCAAGCGACGTCTGGTGTACGGAGACCTCGGTGGAAGTGCAGTGATCACCCCGTGTGTGGAAGTCTCTCCACAATCGTCTCCGCTGCTGTTTCGCCTCCCGCGACGCAGTCGGCGATGCCAACGCCCCGATAATTCTTGCCAGCGAGGGCGAGGGCAGGAAAGTGCTTGAGTCTGCTCTCGATTCTCTCGACGCGTTCCAGGTGGCCGACGTTGTATTGGGGCATGCAGTCGGGATAGCGGGTGGTGCGCCGGAGGATCGGTTCGCCGGAAATGCCGAGGAGGGCGGTCAGGTCGTCGTGCACCTGGGCTTCCATTGACTCGTCGGACTGGTCGAGCAGGTGGGTTTGCAGGGCGCCGCCGACGAAGCAGCGCAGCAGGGCGATGTCTTTCGGTGCCCTTCCGGCGTACTTCACGCTGCTGAACGTGCAGGCCATGATCGCCCGGTTTTCCACGTGGGGGACCACGAAGCCGTAGCCGTCCAGGGGATGGGCGATATCGCTACGGCGGTAGGCGAGGTTGACGGTGGCGGTGGACGAGAAGGGGATCGCTTTGAGTTCGTTGGCCAAGTCGGGGTCCAGCGTTGTCAGGGCATCGCCCGCTACATGAGCCGGCAGGGTGCAGATGACGGCGTCGGCTTCCAGCTCGCTGGAATCTGGCTCTGATCCGGTGCGCCCGGTGGCGACGCGCCAGCGGCGGGCGTCCGCGTTCCAGGACAGCTCCCGGACCTCCTCGCCAAGTCGCACCACGCCGGGGGCGAGTGCTTGCTCGATGCTCCGCACGAGCACTTCCATGCCGCCGTCGATGCTGACGAACAGGCTCCAGCGGGCGCCGGTTTCGCTGGCCGACTGGGCGCGGCGCTTCTGCGCCTGACGGCTCCCGAGGATGACGCTGCCGTGGTTGCGCTCCATCTCCGGGAAGCGGGGCATGGTGGCGGCGAGGCTGAGGTGCTCCGGGTCGGAGGCGTAGATGCCGCCGATGAGTGGTTGCGCGACACGCTCCAGGACTTCCCGGCCCAGCCGGCGGCGCACGAACGAGGCGAGGCTTTCGTCGCCGGCGCCGGAGCGGCGCGGGACCAGGGGCTCCAGGGCCATGCGTAGCTTGCCGATCCAGGAGAACAGCGGGCTGCGCAGCACCGAGCCGACTCGGGTGGGGGCCATCAGCAGGAAGCCCTCGGGGAGCGGCTCCAGGCGGCCGCGGTTGACGGTGTAGAGTTTCAGCCCGTCTGCACGTTGCGGGGCTATGAGGCGGTCGGTGAGCCCCAGACGCTCGCAGAGGCTCAACGCGGCCGGCTTGTCGGTTATGTAGGAGTCGGGGCCGAGTTCCAGAAGGAGGTCGCCGGTCTGCTCGGTGGCGATGACGCCGCCGAGGCGGTCGGAGGCCTCCAGCAGCGTGACTCTCATCTCCAGGGCTCCCGCGCGGCTCAGCTCGGTCAGCCGATGCGCGGCGGCCAGACCCGAGATGCCTCCGCCGATGACGATGACGTGCCTGTTCATGGCTGCGAATCCGGCATGCTCAAGTAGCGGTTGGTGCGGAACACCCGACAGTCATTCCCGCGAAAGCGGGAATCCAGGCGGGGTGAGGGGAGGACCCACGGCCGCTGGACCCCTCTCCACCCCTGGATTCCCGCTTCCGCGGGAATGACGGATTCGGGGTCTGGGCGGCGTTCTCGTGCCGGTGGTGGTCATACCCGTGGTGGTCGTGCCCGTGATGGCGGGACATGTTTCCTACCCGCTGAGCTCGTGCACCGCGTCCACCATGGCGCGCACGTGGTCCACGGGGGTCTCCGGGAGGATGCCGTGGCCGAGGTTGAAGATGTGGCCGGGGCGGCCCGCGGCCCGTTGGAGAATATCCTTGACGCGGCGGCGGATCTCGGCGGGGGGCGCGAACAGGGCCACGGGATCGAGGTTCCCCTGGATGGCGACGTCGTGGCCGATTCGGCTCCAGGCCTCGTCCAGGTCCACGCGCCAGTCGACGCCCATCACGTCGCTGCCGGCCTCGCGCATGAGCTCCAGCAGGCCGCTGGTGGCGGTGCCGAAGTGGATGACCGGGACGCCGGGGGTGACGGCCGCCATCAGCCGGCGCATGTGCGGCAGGACGTATTCGCGGTAGTCCCCGGGCGCCAGGCTACCCACCCAGCTATCGAAGACCTGGAGAGCGTCGATGCCGGCCTCGATCTGGGCGTTGACGTAGGTCACGGTGGCGTCCACGAGCCGGTCCATGAGCGCGCTCCAAGCGCCGGGGTCGGTTTGGAACAGCCGCTTGGTGTGGATGTAGTTGCGCGAGGCGCCGCCCTCGATCAGGTACGAGGCGAGCGTGAACGGAGCGCCGCAGAATCCGATCAAGGGCACACGTCCGGCCAGCGCGGCGCGGGTGCTGCGGACGGCGGCGTAGACGTAGGCCAGGGACTCTTCCGGGACCGGGTCCCGTAGCGCGTCGACGTCCGCACCGGTCCTCACCGGCCGCTCGATCACCGGCCCGCCCGTGGCGTATTCCAGCCCCACGCCCATGGGCTCCAGCAGCAACAGGATGTCGGCGAACAGGATGGCGGCGTCCACGTTGAGGCGCTCCACCGGCGTCACCGTCACCTCGGCGACGAGGTCGGGCGTCTTGCACAGCTCCAGAAAGCCGACCTTGGCCCTCACGTCGCGGTACTCCTTCATGTAGCGCCCGGCCTGGCGCATGAGCCACACCGGGGTGTAAGGGGTCTTGCCGCGACGGCAGGCGGTGAGAAACGGGTGTTGTGATGATGTGTCGGTCATTGTCGTTCTGTCGTTCACTAGTCCGAGCGCCGCTTCCCCGCCCCCAGGGTCACGGCTCCCTTGCCGTACTTGTCCTGCAGTTTGTCGATCCCCTTGTAGAGCTTGTCCATGGAGGCGCGCTCGCGGTAGTCGAAGATCGTGTCCTGCCAGCCTTCGGTGGTGATGCCGCTCGTGCTGATCCCGAGGAGGCGCACGGGCCGGCCCGGCGATACGTTGTGCGCGAGCAGTTCACGCGCCACCTTGAAGATGTCCACGTCGAAGCAGGTGGGCGCCTTCAGGGTGCGCGACCGGGTGATGGTCTTGAAATCGGAATAGCGGATCTTCACGGTGATGCGCCGGGCGCGCCCGTCCTGGCGGCGAAGCCGCGCGGCCACCTCGCCCACGAGGCCGCCCAGCACCTGTTCCATGTCCGCGGGCTCCGTGAGCGGCTGCGACAGCGTGGTCTCGCTCCCGATCGAGTGCTCGTGCGCGTGCGGGACGGCGCCTTGCCGCTCCAGGTTCAGGTAGCGCTTGCCCAGCCGGGGGTGGGAAAGAAGCTGGGCAACCGTGGCGACGCCGCGGCTCACCATCTCGCGGTGTGTCTTGGGGCCGACGCCGGGGATGACCGACACGTCCAGCGGTCCGAGGAAACGCTCCTCGGCGCCGGGCGGCACGTAGAGCAGGCCGCGGGGTTTCACGGCGGTGGCGGCGATCTTGGCCAGGGTCGGGTGCGTGGCGAGGCCGCCGGACGACGGCAGCCCCAGCTCCTGCTTGATGCGTCCGATGATGTCGTGCGCCGTGCCCACGGGATGGCCCATCAGCTTTTCCGTGCCGGTGAGATCGACGAGCCCTTCGTCGATGGAGTACGCGCGCACGTCCGGCGAGAACGAGCGCAGCAGGTCGAACACCTTCTGCGAGAATTCGCTGTAGACCCTGCGCCGGCCGGGAACGAAGATGCCATCGGGACAGAGCCGGCGCGCCTGGAACCCGGGCATGGCGGAGCGCACCCCGTATTGGCGCGCCTCGTACGAAGCCGAGGTCACCACGCCACGGCCGGCGCCGCCGACCATCACCGGCTTGCCTTCGAGGGATGGGTCGAGGACGCGTTCCACGGACACGTAGAAGGAGTCCATGTCGATGTGCAGGTAAAACGCCATGTCTCGGGGAAATGTTAACAGTCTTGGCGCCGGGCAGTCTATAATGAACAGTCACACGGAAGGGAGTGGTGCATGGCGCGGGCGCGGGTCATCTACGAATGTCAGAACTGCGGTTTCCAGTCGCCCAAGTGGCTCGGGCGGTGTCCGGACTGCGGGCAGTGGAACTCGCTGGTGGAGGAAGCGGTCACGGGCGACCCGGGCGGGCGCGGCGGCGGCGTTGAGGCCGGGCCGGCGCACGCGCCATCGCCCATCGACGCGGTGACGGCGGATACGGACCGGCGCCTGCGCTCCGGCATCGAGGAGTTCGATCGGGTTCTCGGCGGCGGGCTGGTGGACGGCTCGGCCGTGCTCATCGGCGGCGACCCCGGCATCGGCAAGTCGACGCTGCTGCTCCAGGCGGTGGCGGCCTTGAGCCAGGACGGGGCCCCTTGTCTCTACGTCTCGGGCGAGGAGTCCGAGCAGCAGGTCAAGATGCGCGCCCGGCGGATCGCCTTGGGCGCCTCGAACCTGCTGGTGCTGAGCGAGACGTCGCTGGAGCGCATCCTGGAGCAGGTCAAGGCGGTCAAGCCCGCGGTGCTGGTGGTGGATTCCATCCAGACGGTACACACTTCGGCCATCCCCTCGGCGCCGGGAAGCATCGGACAGGTCCGGGAATGTTCGAGCGCGCTGATCTCCCTGGCCAAGAAGAGCGGCATCGGCACCTTCCTGGTGGGTCACGTGACCAAGGACGGCGCCATCGCCGGTCCGCGTGTCCTGGAGCATATGGTGGACACGGTGCTCTACTTCGAGGGCGAGCGCGGCCACAGCTTCCGCATCCTGCGCGCCGTGAAGAACCGCTTCGGCTCCACCAACGAGATCGGCGTGTTCGAAATGCAGGAGGCGGGGCTGCGCCAAGTGTCCAACCCCTCCGAGATCTTTCTCTCCGAGCGTCCCTTGGGCGGATCGGGCTCGGTTGTGGTTCCCAGCATGGAGGGCACCCGCCCGATCCTGGTGGAGATCCAGTCCCTGGTGACGCGCTCGTTCCTTACGCTGCCGCGGCGCACCTGCATCGGCGTCGACACCAACCGGGTGGCGCTGATCCTCGCCATCCTGGAGAAGCGCAAGGGGATGAACTTCTACGACAAGGACGTGTTCATCAACGTGGCCGGCGGTGTCAGCGTGTCCGAACCCGCGGTGGATTTGGGGATCGCGGTGGGAGTGGCCTCAAGCGCGCTCGACCGGGCGCTGGACCCGCACACGATCTTCGTCGGCGAAGTCGGTCTGGCCGGGGAAATCCGCACCGTAACGCGAGCCGAGGCACGGGTGGCGGAAGCGGGCAAACTCGGTTTCCGCAGGTGTATCCTGCCGCAGGGGAATTGCCGGCAGTTGCCGCATGTCAAGGAACCCGAGTTGGTCGGGGTCGCAACGCTGGAAGCATGCTGGGAAATCCTCTTCTGAAGGAGACGCCGCTCACCGCCCCGCCCCTGGATTCCCGCTTCCCGGACTGTGTCAAAACTCCGGTTGGATGAGAATAGGCACCCACGCCCCCAAATCGTCATTCCCGCGGACGCGGGAATCCAGGAGGGGTGAGGCGGGGAAACAGGCTCGTTTCAGCCCCTCCCCGCCCCTGGATTCCCGCTTCCGCGGGAATGACGATTCGGGGGGTTGGCGCCAACTCTTGTCCGGACGACGTTTTGACACAGCCGCTTCCGCGGGAATGACGATTTGGGGGCGTGGGTGCCTCTCTCGGATGGAGTTGTTGACACAGCCTGTTTCGCGGGAATGACGTATAGGGCGTCCGGCCGTTTTCTGTTCGACGCAACCGCTTCCGCTGGTCCGGTGTCCTTGGTCAGTCCAGGCCCGGCGCGACGTGCTCGGCGAAGAGTCCCACGGACCGGAGGGCTTCGTCGAGGGAGATGTCGCCGAATGCGAACTGGCCGATGAAGTAGTTGGCGCCGGCGCTCTGGAGTTGCGCGCGGAGCAAGGTCTTCACTGTCTCCGGGCCGCCGGCGACGCCTTGGCCGGAAGCGACGGCGCCGTCGAAGTCGGGCGGGCGCGGGTGGGTGGGGGAGCTGCCCCGGAGGCGGAACAGGTAGGTGAAGCTCCGGTGCCAGACGGGGTAGGCGCGGCGCGCGATGCGCAGGGCGGTTTCGTCGTCGTCGGCCACCACGATGAAGCGGCCCAACCCGATCTTGGGCAGGTCCGCGCCGTTCCCGTGAACCTCGTTCCAGACCTCGCGGAACAGGTCGGTGAAGGTGCGTGTCGGCTCCGGCGGGTCCAGGCTGACGATGTGGAGTCGCCGGCGGGCGGCCCGTTCGGCGCTTTCCAGGGAGTGGACGCCGTACCACAGCGGCGGGTGGGGCTGCTGCAACGGTTGCAGCTCCATGGGCACGTCCCTGAAGTTGAAGAATTCTCCGGCGAAGTCGAGAGTCTTTTGAGTGAGTCCCTGGAGGATGAGGTCGAGGCCCTCCGCGTAGATGCGCTGGGCCTGCTTCGGGTCCTGGCCGTACGCCGCCAGCTCGATGGGCGAGGCGCCGCGCCCGAAGCCGATGTCCAGCCGCCCTCCGCTCATCTGGTCGAGCATGCAGATTTCCTCGATCAGCCGGATGGGATGGTACAGGGGCAGCGCGTAGACCATGGGGCCGAAGCGGAGCCGCCGGGTGCGTTGCGCCACCGCGGCGAGGAAGACGCTCGGCGACGGCGCCATGCCGAGCGGCGTCGAGTGGTGTTCCGCCAGGTGGTAGGCGTAGAACCCCTCCCGGTCGTACGCCTCCACGAGCCTGAGACGCGCCTCGTAGTAGTCCGTCAGCGGCATGTCGCCGCGGTCGAGATGGTCGAATACTCCGTAATCCATGGGCCGGCCCGCGTTCTGGGCAGTTCGTACCCTTGCCGGTGGAACCTGTCAACATGCGGTTTCGCCGTGCTGGTCTGTTGACCGGTTGTCCTGGACACGACCGAGGCGCATGCGCTAAGACTGGAAGGTATCCCACCCCCCGATCCCGCTCCCGACGACATCAACCCTGCCGATTGGTCCGTGGGTTTCGTTGAGGCGTGCGACAAACCACCATGCCCGATATCATCCTCTCCGACCTCATCCTGCTCCTCCTCTCCGGCTTGGTGTTGGGCTTCCTCATCGGGCTGACGGGCATCGGCGGCGGGGTGCTGACGGTTCCCTTCCTGCTGCTGGTCATCAAGCTGGAGCCCATCGCGGCGGTGGGGACCGCCGGGCTTTACGGCGTTCTCACCAAGATCTGGGCCGGCATCCGGCACTACCGGCAGGGGACCTTGAACCTCGACGTGGGCATCCGGTTCTTCCTGGCGGCCGTGCCCGGGGTGCTGCTGGGTGCCCTGGCGGTAAAGTGGAGCCGCGTCTCGCTCCCTCCGAGCGGGGTCGAGATGCTCCAGGAGATCGTCAGCTACATGGTGATGGCGTCCATCAGCTTTGCGCTGGTGGCGCTGCTCTTCGATTACAATCGGTTGGACACGCGTTTCCTCTCCTCCCGGCGCGGCGCGGTGGTGAAGTTCCCGTGCCTTTTCCTCGTGGGGGCCGTGATGGGCATGACCTCGGTCGGAGGAGGCATCCTGATCATTCCGTCGCTGCTGCTGTTCTACCGGGAGACGTCGCGTTACGTGGGCACGTCGATCTTCGTCGCGGTGCTGCTGATGACGGTCATGTCCACGCTCTACGCCCTCATCGGCCGGGGACAGGGCGCGCAGGACGTGGATCTCGCCGCGGCCGCGTTCATGTCCGTGGGGTCGTTCCCGGGGGTTCACTACGGCGCCGCCCTGTGCAAGCGCCTGGAGCCGCGACGGCTCCAGGCGGTGGTGGTGGGCGTGGTCGTGCTCGCGGTGGTGATGATGGTGGTGGACCGTTTCCTTTAGCCCTTCCGGAAACGAACGGTTTGACCGCGGCACGCGCAGGAACTATCTTGAATAACGTCTGAACGGACACCGGCGTCGTCGCGGGTTTCGGAGGAGAGAACCCGCGCGCGGCGTCTTCACAAATGAACACGATGGACAGCAAGGCCAACGGGGCGGCATCCGGCAACGGCGCCGACCGGCCGCCCGAAAAGAAGGTGTACGCCCGTGCGTACGCCGGCATGGACATCGACAAGGACCGCGACGCCACCGAAGACCTCGCGGTCTTGTGGCGTATCTTCAAGCTCGCGGCGCAGCAGCGGTTCCGGCTTGTCCTGGGCGCGGTGGCCATCGTCATCGCGGCCACCTTCCAGCTCATGATCCCCCAGTACCTCGGGGACGCCGTCGACGGCGCCGTCGGGTTGCTGGAGACCGGATCGGTGTCGAACGAGGCGGCGCTCGATTATCTCTACGGCACCGCATGGATACTGCTCGGGGTCTCGACCCTGCGCGGCCTCTTCACCCTCACCCACAACTACTGTGGCGAGACCCTGGGCCACCACCTCGCCTACCGGCTCCGGATGGCCTTCTACGACAGGCTCCAGTACCTGAACTTCTCCTTCCACGACCGCGTGCACACGGGCGAGTTGATCACCCGGGGCATGCTCGACCTGGAAGGGGTGCGGTCCTTCATGAACATGGGGGTGCTGCGGGTCTTGCTGTTCATGATCCTGGTCGGCGTGGGCGCCTACCGGCTGCTGTCCACGGACGTGTTCCTCGGGTTCCTGAGCCTGAGCTTCGTGCCGTTCGTGGCCTGGCGCTCCACCACCGTTCGGCTGCGGCTGCGCGAGATGTGGTTCGCGCTGCAGGAGCGGATGGGGGTGTTGGGCCGCATCATGGACGAGAACCTCACCGGCATCCGGGTGGTGCGCGCCTTCGGCGCCGAGCCCTACGAGCTGGACAAGTACCAGGACGCCTCGGACCACGCGCTGGCACTGGCTGAACGGCGCATCCGCACGCGGGTCTCCTCCACCACCGTCATGAACTTCGCGTTTTTCGCGGCCATGGGACTGGTGCTGTGGATGGGCGGATCGCGCGTCATCAACGGCGACATGACCGTGGGCACGCTGACCGAGTTTCTCACCTTCATGACCATTCTCCAGCAGCCGGTGCGCCAGCTCGGCATGGTGGTGAACGCGTTCGCGCGCGCGTCCACCTGCGGCTCGCGGCTGTTCGCGGTGCTGGATCTCGAGGCGCCGATCCGGGACGGCGAGGACGCCAAGCCCCTGGAGGTCACCGACGGAGTGCTGGAGTTCGAGGACGTCTCCTTTGCCTACCCCGGGGAGGGTTCGCCGCCGATCCTGGAGGGAGTCTCGTTCCGGGTGGAACGGGGCAAGACCCTGGGCATCGTCGGTCCCCCCGGAAGCGGCAAGTCCACCATCGCGCACCTGCTGCCGCGCTACTACGACGTCACCGGCGGGCGCATCACCGTGGACGGCCAGGATATCCGCGACGTTACCCTCGAGTCCCTGCGCCGGGCCATGCGCGTGGTGCAGCAGGACCCGTTCCTGTTCACCTCGTCGCTGGAAAACAACATCGCCTACGGCGACCCGTGGGCGGATGACGCGGCCATCGAGGGATCCGCCGCCACCGCTCAGATCGATGGGTTCATCCACCAGTTGCCGGAGCGGTACGAGACGTTGGTGGGAGAACGCGGCGTGTCGCTCTCCGGTGGCCAGAAGCAACGTGTGGCCATCGCGCGCACCGCCATGCTGCGTCCCGCGGTGCTCGTGCTCGACGATTCCATGGCGGCCATCGACGCGGGCACCGAGCAGCGCATTCGCGAAGCGCTCGGAGAACACACCGCCAACTGCGCGACGCTGATCGTCTCGCACCGTCTCGGCGCGCTGCGTCATGCCGACGAGATCCTTTTCGTCGAGAACGGAAAGATCATGGAACGCGGCACCCACGATGAGTTGGTGGCTCTGCGCGGCCGGTACGCCGCGCTGTTCGCCCTTCAGACGCTCGACGGTCCCCTCCAGGACATCGTCGATCTCGCGGCCGAAGCCGGGGTGCGGAAGGGAGCCGGCGCGTGACGCCGGCGGCCAAGGCGTGGGCCGGACGGGATCGTCCGCCGCGGGCCGTGGTGGGCTCGCAGATCAGCCGCGACGAGGAGATGTTCGGCGCCGCCTTCGACCGGCACGTCATCCGGCGCTTTTTTGCCTACGTCTACCCCTACCGGCGGCATCTCTATACCGCCATCGTCGCGCTGCTGCTCTTCACCGGCGCGCAGTTGGCGATTCCCCTGATCATCCGCCACGCCATCGACCATGCCATCATTCCCGCGGGTGGGGACGCTTCTCTCCTGTCGCTGGTCGTGCTGGCCTTCTTCGCGGCGATCCTGCTCAACTACGGCGCCAGTTTCGTCCAGGACTGGATCGTGAGCCGCACCGGGGAGGAGGTCATCTTCGACCTGCGCCGGGCCATGTTCGTCCACCTCCAGTACGTCGCCATGGCCTTCATGGACAAGACCGAGGTGGGCCGCATGATGTCGCGCCTTCAGGGCGACGTGTACTCGCTGCAGGAGTTTCTGGAGAACTCCATCACCGCGCTGGGCGATCTCGTGCTGCTCTTCGGCATCGTCGCCATCATGCTGTGGCTCGACTTCCAGCTCGGGCTGCTGACGCTGTCGGTGGTTCCCGTGCTGTTCTTCGTCCGGCTGGTGTGGCTGCCGCGGGCGCGCGCCGCCTTCCGCCGCGCCCGGGAGACCAGCTCCATCGCCAACGGCGCCCTGGCCGAGGGCATTCACGCGGTGCGCACGGTCCAGGGGATGCGGCGCGAGGCGGTCAACTTCGAGCTCTACGACGAGAAGGCCACGGAAAACCTGGACGCGCACCTGCGTTCGGCGCAGTATGCCCAGGTCATGGTGCCCATCGTCGACACCCTCACCGGCGCGGCATGGGGTGTGGTGATCGTCGTGGGCGGCGCGCAGGTGCTCAGCGACTCTCTGGACATCGGCGTGATGGTCGCCTTCCTGTTCTACGTGCAGCGGTTCTTCGACCCGATCCGCTCCCTCACCATCCAGTACAGCGTGATGCAGCGGGCCATGGCCTCGGGCCAGCGCATCTTCGAGGTGCTGGACGTGCCGCTGGCCATCAACGACCGGCCCGACGCCATCGCGCCGGATGATGTCGAGGGCCGCATCGAGTTCCGCGGCGTTACCTTCGGCTACGAGAAGAACCAGCCGGTGCTCAAGGACATCAACTTCACCATCGAGCCTGGGGAGACCGTGGCGCTGGTGGGCCCCACCGGTTCCGGCAAGACCAGCACCACGGCGCTGCTGCACCGCTTCTACGACGTGTGGGAGGGGGCCATCCTGCTCGACGGGCGAGACGTGCGCGACTACGCGGCGGCGTCCCTGGGCGGGCACATCGCCATGGTGCTGCAGGACCCGTTCCTGTTTACCGGTACGATCCGGGAGAACATCCGCTTTCGCACCACCGGCGCCACCGACCGGGATGTCGAGCGGGCGGCCCGGATCGTCGGCGCCCATGATTTCATCATGCGCTGGCCCGACGGCTATGACACCATGCTGGAGCAGGGAGGGGGGAACCTGTCGTTGGGACAGCGCCAGCTCCTGAGCTTTGCCCGCGCCCTGGTGGCCGACGCCCGGGTGCTCGTGCTGGACGAGGCCACCGCCAACATCGATTCCTACACCGAACGGCAGATCCAGATCGGCCTGACCGCGCTCCTGGAAGGGCGCACCGGCATCGTCATCGCCCACCGGCTTGCCACCGTGCGCGACGTGGACCGCATCATCGTGCTCCAGGAAGGGCGCATCGTGGAAACCGGCACGCACCAAGAGCTGATCGCGCGAAAAGGCTTGTACGCGCGGCTCTATGCGCTCAACTATACGTCATTCGACGATTTGCCCGAGGATCTGGTGGAGGGAGCGGCGCGCGCGACCACGCGGTCGTGACCAGCGCAGACCGACCGCTCGTCCAGCGAAGGAACGGTTCCGGACCGGGGTGGCGTGATCTCTCGGTGGAGTGGGGCCGTTCAGTTGGCGCCGTCGATCAATGCGTCCGCCTGCTGGACGACGGACCGCAGCAACACCGTTTCCGGGCGGCTCCGCGACAGCACGAACAAGCCCAGTAACAGCGTCAGCAGCGACCGTGCCGTAGTAGGGGCATCCACGTTGTTAGGGATTGCCCTGGAGGCTTGGCCGCGCTCGATCATCATGCGGAAGAAGCCTTCCGAATCCGCGAATCCACTCGCGACAACCGAGGCGATCTCCGCGTCGTGCGCCGCCAGCTCAAGGGCGGTGTTGACGAGGAAGCAGCCGTCGCGTCCACCGTTGGACAGCACGGACTCCACGACCCCTTCGAACGTGGCCAACACGGCTTTGCGGGGATCCATTTCCTCGGCAAGCTGTGCCAGGTTCTCCTCACGCGTTCTGTCGTAATGGCGCAGAGCGCGCATGAAGAGTGAGCGTTTGCCGCCGAAGGTCCCGTAGAGGCTTCCGCGCCCTATGCCCATGCCATCTACGAGGTCCTGGATCGAGGTGGCCTTGTAGCCGTGCACCCAAAACAGGTGCATGGCCTTCATCAACGCTTCGTGTTCGTCGAATTCCTTTGGTCTACCCATAGAACCAACTCCGCTGTTGATTAATCCTTGACCATCGGGAGGACATGGGGGTGAATCTAACAGAATTTGTTTCAGGATCATATAACGAAGCGTAGGTTACTGTGTTACATTTTTGTTACAGACGCAAACCCCGCAGCGTGGACGGTTGATAGATTCTTGGCGATTCGCGAACCGTACCGGCGATCCATTTGGCGAAAATAGTCGAGCATACACGAAACAGAGGTTAGCTTCGCGCATTGGCTCCGCCTCGGATGGCGTGCGCGGAATGAGGATGGCGCGAAGCGCGATCTCGGTTGTTTTCAACGACGGGCTTCGAAGGGATGGGGGAGGAGGTGGTTTTCCGCCCGCAGTTCGTGGATGGAAGCGCAGCCCAGGAGCCGCATGGTGTCCTCTATCTCCTTTCTCATTATCGACAACGCCTTGCGGACCCCCGCGAGGCCGCCCGCGCCGAGACCATAGACGTAAGCGCGTCCCGCGAGCACGGCGTGCGCTCCGTGCGCCATGGCGATGACGGCGTCGGCGCCGGATCGGATGCCGCCGTCCAGCAGGATCTTCACACCGGAGCCCTTCAGCGCCGGCGCGATCTCTTTCAGCATGTAGAGGGTGGGGTAGACGCGGTCCAGTTGCCGGCCTCCGTGGTTGGAGACCACGATGGCGTCGGCGCCGTGCTCGACCGCGAGGCGGGCGTCTTCGGCGCATTGGACGCCCTTGATGACGATTGGCGCATCGCCCCAGTGCTCGCGCACCCACGGGATATGTTCCCAGGTGACGGCGGATGCACGGAGTTGTGTACCGATGTCGGTATACGGCATGGGTGTGCCGTCCTTCAGGATGACATTGCGGAACTGCATCATCCCGCCGTCGGCGTAGAAGCTCTTGAGCCAGGAGAGGTGCCGCAGCATCTGCGGCGCGAACCTGAGCTTCTGGCCGGGGGTCCCGTTGATGGCCCGCGAGGCCCCCATCCACTCGTGGTGTGCCCGGTTTCCGGGCACCGCGGTATCGATGGTGAGGACGATGGCGGAGTAGCCGGCGCTCTTGGCCCTGGCGATGCCGCGCGCGGCTACTTCCTCACCGCCGACGAGGTAGAGCTGGAACCAGCAAGGCCCCTGGGTGGCGGCCCGGACCTCCTCCAGGTCGGTGCCGGTGAGCGTCGAGAGCACGCAGATGGTACCCGCTTCGCCCACGGCTCGGGCGGCCACGGCCTCGCCCATGGGCCAGATCATTCTGGGGCTGCCGATGGGTCCGGCGATCACGGGCAGTTCGATCTCGTGACCAAGGATCTCGGTGCGCATCTCCACCGACTCGAGCCGGACACCGGACCTCGGCTTGAACCGTTCCCGCCGGAAGGCCTCGACGTTGTCCCGAAGGGTGATCTCCTCGTCGGCCCCACCGCGGTAATATTCCCGGACGATGGGCGGTACACGCTTCTCCATCACCTGGCGGAGATGGTCCACCGTCACGCACCGCTCCACCTCCCGCGTCCAGCGCTTCTCGGCGCGGGCGTGGGCGCGTCTCAGATAGGGTCCCAACAGGAACATGTCCGCCAGAATAAGAGCAGCGGGCCGCGCCGGTCAAACGCCGCGCCCGCTCAGAACCCCGCCGCCAGCGGCTTGGGATCCCCCGAGAAGAGGCCGTGCTTGTCCAGGAACTCGATCATGAAGCGATCGAAGAGCCAGGGCTGTTCGATCTGGCAGGCATGGCCGGCTCCGGGCAGCACTTTAAGCTCGCAGCCCGGGATACGCTCCTGCAGCGCGAAGGCGGTGGGATGGGCGCCGTCCTCGCTGCCGGTGAGGATGATGACCGGGCAGGCGATGCGCGCGTGATGCCCCTCGGGTTCCTGCGTCTGCAGCGCCCGGAACTGGTGGATGATGGTCTCCACGTCCGCGAACTTGTTCCGTTCCGCGAACAGGTTGGCAAAGAAATGCGCCAGCGGAGTCGCGCGGAATGCCGGGCTCAGGTCCTCGAAGGTGTAACGCCAGCGGTAGTCGACCCCCAAGGCCGTGTAGGCGTCGATGCGCCGCTGCGCGAACTCCTTGCCGTGAGTGTAGCCCGTGCCCGTCAGGATCATGGCGGCGGTGCGGTCGGGACGCTGGTGGTACATGAAGGGGCTGATGGCCGAACCCGTGGAGCAGCCCACGAGGATGGCGGTCTCTCCCGGCAGCGCATCGTCCACCGCCTCCCAGCACGCCGCGGCCATGTCGTCCATGCTGAGCCCCTCGGCTCCCTTGGGCGAGCGTCCGTACCCCGGGATATCGATGCTGATGCACCGGTACCAGGTGGACAGGTGCGCCATCTGGAAGATCCAGCACGACTGGTCCATGGGGTTGGGATGGATGAAGGCCATGACCGGCCCCTCACGCCCCATGCGTTCGTAGTAGAGTGGTCCTTCAACGTTGTTTGCCATGATGTTCCTCCGTTGCGGTGGTTCAGAACCGTTCGCCCGTGGTTGCACCGAAATTCTGTATTGCTTATATTCTGTATGTTCGGGGGCAGGCAAATGGAACTCGCCAAGATTACCTCACGCGGGCAGACGACGATTCCCAAGAAGATACGCCAGGCGGCGAACCTCCGGGAGGGTGATTTGATCACTTTCGAGGTCGCGGATGATCATGTCGTGGTTCGCAAGGTCATTCCGGCAGAGGACGACTACCTGAAGGGTCTCTCCGAAGTCCTCAGCGAATGGGTCTCTCCCGAGGACGAGGAAGCGTGGCGTGACCTTTGACACGCTCGACGTGGTCGTCGTCCCTTTCCCTTTCGCGGACCGCGAGACCAGCAAGCGTCGGCCAGCCCTGGTCGTCTCATCGGCGGACTTCAACGCCGCTCACGAACAATCGATCTTGACCATGATCACCTCGGTGCGTGCCCCCTGGCCGAGTGACGTGGATATTCAGGACTGGCAGGGAGTGGGCCTCAGTGTCCCCTGCAAGGTCCGCTTCAAGCTCTTCACCGTTGATGACGGTATGATCGTTCGCAGGATCGGCTCGTTGTCGACGCGGGACGCCCGCGCCATCAGGACGGCCCTCTCCCGCGTCTTGGCAACGGCTTGACCGGGTTTGCTTACGCGGTCCGTCGCGCGTGCGCGCAAGTCCGTCCGGTTACCGCTGCTTCGGATCCAGCGCGTCGCGCAGGCCGTCGCCCAGGAAATTCAGGCTGAAGAGGGTGGCGGCGAGGAAGGTGGCTGGGAAGATGAGCGCCCAGGGTTGGGTTTCCATCTGTGTGGCGCCTTCGCTGATCAGCACGCCCCAGCTCGTCATGGGTTCCTGGATGCCCAGGCCGAGAAAGCTCAGGAAGCTCTCGAACAGGATGGCGCGGGGGACGGTGAGGGTGGCGAAGACCGCCACGGGGCCGACGACGTTGGGAATGACGTGGCGCAGGACGATCCACGCCGGCGCCGCGCCCATGGCCCGGGCGGCCTCGACGAACTCCCGGCGCTTGAGGGAGAGGGTTTCGCCACGCACGATGCGCGCCATGTCCAGCCACTCCACCATGCCGATGGCGACGAAGATCAGCACCACGTGGCGCCCGAAGTAGACCATCAGCAGGATCACGAAGAACATGAAGGGCAGGGCGTAGAGGATGTCCACGAAGCGCATCATCAAGGAGTCGGTGGTGCCGCCGGCGTATCCCGACACGGTGCCCCAGAACACTCCTACCAGGACGCTAACCACCGACGCGGCGAGCCCTACCGAGAGGGACATGCGTCCGGCGTAGAGCGTGCGCAGGAGCAGGTCCCGGCCGTTGGCGTCGGTGCCGAACGGGTGGCCGCTACCCAGGCTGGGGCCGGTGCCGATGGCGTCCCAGAAGATCTCGTCGATGGCGTAGGGCGAGAGCATGGGGACGGCCACCGAGAGGACGGCGAGCACGCACAACGTTGTGAGGCCGGCCATGGCGGCGCGGTTCCGCCGGAGGTGGGTCGCGGCGTCGCGCCAGGGGCTCCGGCCCGCGGCGGGCGTCGCCCGGCGGCTTCCGGTCGCGGTCGCGGCCTCAATCATGACGCACCTTTGGGTGCGGCCTCATGGATGGCTTCATGACGCTATTCATGTGACCGCACCCGTGGATCGAGGACGCCGTAGAGCAGATCCACGACCAGGTTGAGGGCGATGATGAGCGTGCCGTAGGTGATCACCACCCCCATCACCAGGGTGTAGTCGCGGTTGAGGGCGCCCTGCACGAAGTAGCGGCCGAGGCCGGGGATGCCGAAGATCTGCTCGATCACCACCGAACCCGTGATGATGGCCGCGGTGGCCGGGCCGAGGTAGGATACCACCGGCGTGAGCGCGTTCTTGAGGGCGTGGCGGAAGACGATGCGCCGTTCCGTGAGCCCCTTGGCGCGGCCGGTGCGGATGTAGTCGGCGTTCAGCACTTCGAGCATGCTGCCGCGCGAGAGGCGCGCGATGTAGGCCACCTGGGGCAGGGCCAGGGAGATCACGGGCAGCAGCAGGTGGCGGATGCCGCCGTCCCCCAGCCCGCCCACGGGCAGGAGGTTCAGGTAGACGCCGATGACCAGCGACAAGAGCGGCGCCACCACGAAGTTGGGCACCGCGACGCCGGTCATGGCAAGCCCCATGACCAGGTGGTCCGCGAGGGAATTGCGCCGCCGCGCCGCCCATGCGCCAAGGCCGACCCCGAGCAGCAACGCCGCGGCCATGGCCAGGAGGCCGATCTTGAGCGACACCGGGAAGCCCGCGGCGATGAGCTCGGTGACGGTGAAGTCGCGGTACTTGAAGGACGGGCCGAAGTCGCCGCGGGCGAGGCCCTTGAGGTAGCGGAGGAACTGTTGCGGCAGGGGCTCGTCGAGGTGGTAGACGCGGTTCAGGTTGGCCGAGATCTCAGGCGGGACCACCCGCTCCCGGTCGAAGGGACCGCCCGGCGCCAGCCGGATCATGAAGAAGGCGATGGCGATGATGATGAAGAGGGTCGGCACCGCCGACGCCAACCGCCGTATCGCGTAGGTCCACAAGGGAAATTTGGGTGGTCAGGCCTCCGGGAGCCTCGGACGGAACGCCGGGGGCATCACGGCGCCAGCGACAAATGCCGGGTCGGGTGCACGTCCATGACGTTGTCCACCCATCCCTTGACCCGCGGGTTCACCAGGTGCTGGGTCGTGTAGTGGTAGATGGGGATGATGGGCATGTCCGCGAGCAGGATGCTCTCCGCCTTCTGCATGAGCTTCGCCCGCGCCTGCAGGTCGGTTTCGGTTTCGGCCTTTTGCATGAGGGCGTCGTACTCGGAGCTGGCGTAGCCCGCCGGGTTCATGGTGCCGACGGTGCCCTTGAGCAGCTCCAGAAAGGTGTTGGCGTCGTTGTAGTCGCCGATCCAGCCGGCCCGGAGCACGTCGAACTGCTTCGCCCGCCGGGTGGTGAGGTAGACCTTCCATTCCTGGTTGAAGAGCTCGGTCTGGACGCCGAGGGCCTTTTTCCACATGCCGCCGATGGCGATGGCGATGCGCTTGTGGCTCTCGCTGGTGTTGTACAGGATCTGCACCTTCAACGGGTTGTCCTTGGAGTAGCCGGCCTCGGCGTAGAGCTTCTTCGCCCTGGCCAGGCGTTCGGCCTTGGATAGGCCCTGCCAGGGTACCTTCGCGCCCGCGTACTGGTTCACGCCCGGCGGCACCCAGGCGTAGGCGGGGATCTCGCCGCCCTTGGTGACCTTCCCGGTGAGGATCTCCCGGTCGATGGTCATGGCCAGCGCGTTGCGCAGCCCCGGCCGGTCGCGGAACGGCGTCTTGGTGAGGTTGAGGGAGTAGTAGTAAGTGCCCAGATACGCGGTGTTGCGGAACTGTTGGGCGAGGTTCTTCTCCACCCATCCGATCTGGTCGATGGGCACGTCATAGGTGACGTCCATCTCGCCGCTCCGGAACCTCTTCAGCTCGGTGCTCTTGTCCTCCGTCGGGTGGAACACCACCGCGTCGATGCGCACGTTGGCGGCGTCCCAGTAGTGGGGATTGCGCTCCAGGCGCACGTGGCTTTGGGGCACCCATTCCGCCAGTTGGTAGGCCCCGTTGGAGACCATGTTGCCGGCCCGGGTCCACTTGTCGCCGTGTTGCTCCAGGGTCTTGCGATGCACCGGGTACGCCTGGTGGTGCGTCAGGAGCCCGATGAAGTAGGGCGTGGGCGCCTTGAGGGTCAACTTCAGCGTGTGCGCGTCCACCGCTTTCACCCCGAGCCGCCCCAGTTCCTTGACCTTGCCCTTGGTGATTTCCTCCGCGTTGGCGATGGGCCACAGGATGAACGCGTAGTCCGAGCCCACCGACGGGTCCACCCCCCGCGTGAGCGCGAACGCGAAGTCATGGGCCGTCACCGGGTCCCCGTTGGACCACTTGGCGTTCCGCCGCAGCCGGAAGGTGTAGACCTTGCCGTCCTCGCTCAGGCTCCAGCTCTCCGCCACCCCCGGAATGATGGAACCGTCCGCTCCCTCCGCCACCAGCCCCTCGAACAGGTCGCGCTGGATGTTCGCCTCGGGCACGCCCGACGACTTGTGCACGTCGAGGGTCTCCGGCTCCGCTCCGTTGCCCCGCTGAAGGATGTTCGTGGCCGCGTGGGCGGAGGAAACCCCCAGCAGCAACGCGGCGATGAGGACGATGAACAGCGTCCGGGTGGATGTTCCGGGGCGATGCCTTGCGGATGTTTCAAGCATGTCCGAGGCCTCCCATGGGTGTGGACGGTTACTGAACGGCTTCCAACAGGAAGGCTAGCACACTACATCTGGCCAGTCTAACAAAGTAGCCTACTACATTTGGTTGTCTAACCTGCGTAGGCCAGGCCGGGGTTTCGAACGGTCCCCGGCCTAGCCTCGTGGCACTCGGACAGGTGGGAAGGCGCGGTTGGAGGCCTCCGGTTCAGAATCCGGAAGAAGCCGGCTTCGGCGTTTTCGGAAACAGGCCGTATTTGGTGAGGAACTCGATCATGAAGCGGTCGTACAGCCAGGGCTGCTCCATCTGGCATGCGTGCCCGGCACCGGGCAACACCTTCAACTCGCAACCCGGTATTTGTGCCTGCAAGGCGAACGAGCGCAGATGGGCGTTGTCCTCGCTGCCGGTGAGGATGGTGACCGGGCACCCGATGCCTGAGTAATGGCCCTCGGGTTCCTGCTCCTGAAGCGCGCCGAACTGGTGACAGATCGTGTCCACATCCGCGAACTCGTTGCGTTCGGTGAACAGGTTGGCGAAGAAATGCGCCAGCGGCGTCGCGCGGAACGCCGGGCTCAAGTCCTCGAACGTGTACCTCCAGCGAAAGCCGATGCCGTTGGCGCGGTAGGTGTCGATGCGCCGCTGGAAGTTGCTCTTGTCGGTGGAATATCCCTTGCCCGACAGGATGATCGCCTTCGTCCGGTCCGGATGCTGGTGATACATGTACGGGGCGATGGCCGATCCCACCGAAGAGCCCACCAGGATGGCATCCTCCCCGGGCGTCGCGTCGTCGATGGCCTCCCAGCACGCCTCTGCCATGTCATCCATGGTCAGCCCCGCCTCTGCCTTCGGCGACCGCCCATACCCCGGAATGTCGATGGATATGCACCGGTACCATGTCGACAGATGCGCCATCTGGAAGATCCAGCACGACTGGTCCATCGGGTTCGGATGGATGAACGCCATCACCGGGCCGGTGCGGCCCATGCGCTCGTAGTAGAGGGGTCCTTGGATGTGGTTTGCCATGGTGGGTCTCCTTCTGCATGGTTCCATGCCTTGCGTTGATTTCCATTGACTAGTCATATAGTCTGGTCACATGAAGGAAATCAATGCCTCGGAATTCAAGGCAAAGTGCTTGGCCATCCTCGATGAAGTCGTACAGACGGGACAGGCGGTTACGATCCTGAAACGCGGCAAGCCGGTCGCCCAGCTTGTCCCGCCGGTCCCCAGGCAGCACCGCTACCCGCAGCATGCGCTTTTTGGAACGGTGGAGGTACACGGAGATATTGTGGGGCCGGTCCTGGATGCCGACTTCTGGGAGGCCGAGGCGGGGAAGACGGGGTGAAGGCGCTCCTCGATACACACATTCTGATTCACTGGATGGGCGCGGACCGCCATCTTTCGGCGGAGCAGGAAGAAGTCCTTCGAGAGGCCGGTCCCGAGAATCCGCTGTGGGTTTCCGACATCAGCCTGTGGGAGATTGCCACGCTGTACAACCTCAAGCGGATCTCGTTTCATTTGCCGCTGAGGGAGTGGCTCGAGGCTGCGACCGCCCCGCCCTTGGTGCAGCGGGTCGGCATCTCACCCGCGGTTGCCGCGGCCGTGGCCGCCCTTCCCGCCGCCTTTCATCGCGACCCGGCCGACCGGGTCATTGTCGCCTCGGCACAGCTTCTCGGCGCAACGGTGCTGACACGCGACGCGCGCATCATCCAGTCCCGGCTCGTCCCGACCCTGTAGACCCCGCAACGGCTCAAGGACGAGCTCCCAGAACCGCCGCGCCGGTCATGCCGCGTGAGATTCGACGATGAGTTCCTGTCCCAGCACTCGCAACGCTTTGTGAATCCGGTTGGCGGCGGTGTGGTGCCGTGGGTCGAGCATCCGGCGTACGACCTTCTCGTCGACACCGAGGCGCTGTGCAAATGCGTTGCGCGACAACCCGCTGGCACGTAAAGCGAGGACGAACGCGGCCTTTGCCGCCATATCGGGCGGCACCGCGATCAGATGTTCGCCGGTGCGCCGTCGGCTTGGCGTTGGGATCGGCTCGTCGTCGTCAATGCGGCCGGCGACGGCTTCTTCAAGCGCGTCCCGCGCCTCAACGAGTGCTTCGGCTTGATCGGCTCCAGACGTGAGACACTCGGGGAAGTCCCGGAAGGAGACAACGAGTTCTCCCGAGGGGTCCGCTTGGAGTCTGGCTGGATAGCGAAATTGCATAACGATCCTTACTCCTACCCTACCTAAGGTCATTCGGATCGAGTCCAAGCTGGCGGATCCTGGCGGCGAGAAGACTCCGGCTAATCTCCTTCCGGCGATCCTTCACGATGGTCTTCCGACCGCCGTAGTACAACGTGAGGTGACTTCCCTTGCCGCGTTACGTCTACCCCGCCCGCATCCCCGCCAGCGCGTCCACGATGGCGTCCGCCTCCAGCCCCATTTCCAGAATCTCGATGTTCTCGGCGTACTGGGCGGGGTCGATGGCGGCTTTCACGTTGGGCTCGAAGACGTGGTAGGCCGGGAGCCCGAGTTCCACGCCGGCGAGGGGGCCGGCGTAGGAGGGGTCGCCGGTGGTAACGGTCTCGAACTGGACCTGGCTGCTCTCGGTTGTGGGGGCGCCGAGCAGCACCACGATGTCGTCTTTTCCGTAGGCTTCCGCGAGTTCTTTTATTCGACCTTGATCCTCAAGGTCCATGGCCCCAGCGGCTGTTCAAACGAAGCACTGGGTGGCGGCGTACGCGACTTCGCCTCCCAGTCCAGCGATGGCCTGTTGGATGACCGGGGCGGGGACGCCGTCCCGTTCGCCGAGGATGATGAGCTTTTTGCCGTTGAGGGTGATGGGTTGTGCCGACATGGGGTCCTCCTCGTTTTGGTAGGGTCAATTCTTGTAGTAGCCCTATCCGTGTAAAAGTCCCGTATTTTCGTAAGGTTGAGCGCTACTGAGACGCGCCGTTCCGTTCGATCAGCACCGACATTCCGTCCGTCAGCTCGGTCATCTGGCCCAGGAATAGGCTCGCCCTGGCCACCAGCATGCAGTTCCGGATGTTCCCGGCGGCCATCTCCCGCAGCGCGTGGGGCACGTACACGAAACCCGAGGCGATGTGCCCTTGAGTGGGGGCGTAGCCGCACACGCCCTTGGCGCGGGCGAAGCCGGCGATGTCGCTGCGGTCGATCTCCTTGGCCATGGCGAGCATGGCGGCCATCATCTTGTAGTTGCGGGCGGCCACGTCGCCGGCCTTGGCGGCCACGGTGATGTCCGGGTTGTGCAGCTCGGTGACCACGCGGTCGAGCCGGTCGACGCCCCATTCTAGCCGCCTCAGCGGCTCCAGAACAAGCTCCCGGAACTGCTTGTCGAGGGCGGCGCCGGCCTTGACGGGATGGCGTCCGACGGCTTGCAAATTCACCGTCGGGCTGCTGCCGTTGTCGCGGCCGATCCACACGGCCACCGCGGACAGCGCGTCCTCCAGCACCGGGATGCCTTGTTCGAGGTGGTAGAGGGACTTCATCCCGAGCTTGGGAAGCGAACCGCCGCCCACCACGACGACGTTCTCGAACACGCCGCTCTCCACCAGCGAAGCGCCGATGACCATGGCGGGAATTGGCGCGGCACAGAAGTCCTTGATGTCGATGCCGGTGCCGAGATCGCAGCCCGCGAACTCGGCGATGGCCTTGGCCAGGTTGCCGCCGCCGCGCTGGTAGCGGTCGCCCACCGCTTCCTCCGAGCAACTCAGCACCAGGTCGACGTCGCCCGGGCCCAGGCCGTCGACGTGGTTCAGCAGTTCGTGCACGGCCAGGGCGCCCGAGACCTTGCAGCAGAGGTTTTCCAGCAGCACCGATGCGGAGAGCGCTTCGTCCTCGGAGTGGCCCGTCTTCACGACTCCCACGGGCGCGCCTTCGCCCCCGGCGAAGAGCGGCAGGCTGTCGGCGGACTCCAGCTCGGCGTCCATCTGCGCATCGGTGAGCAGCGCCGGCGTCCTGGCGGTCAGCGGCGCCGTGAGCGGCGCGGATTCCAGAACCGGACCCATCTCGTCCCAGAACCGTTCCCGCAGCAGTACGTGCTTGAACGGGTCCGCGCAGGCCAGCAAGGCGAGGAAACGCCGTTCGTCCATGATGTGCCCGAAGGGCGGGTCGCCGCCGTCCGCGTCGGCCAGCTTGTCGAACCAGGGCTGCTCCACCTCCCACAGCCGCGCCGGCGACCGGCTTCCGATGAACACCTGGTTCGGCAGGTATCGGCACGCGTCGTCGTAGCTCCACAGGTTCCGCGCCAGCTCCGCCAGGAAGTCCGGGCGGGCCTGGGCTTCGCGGAACGGCTTGGAGCCGTAGCGGACCAAGCTCGGGGTGTGAGCGAGGGCGGTGGCCGCGCCCCGGATGACAGGCCGATTCGTCGACATGGAAGCGACCTTATAACGTCCGGGAAGGTCGGGCAAGTTTCACGGCAACGATGTCTTATGACGGTCATTCCACCTCTCCGTCATTCCGGCGGTACAAGCTGTGTCAATACCCCCGAAGTACCAACGCCCCGAAACGTCATTCCCGCGAAAGCTTGCCCTCGACCCCGATCGGGGGCGGGAATCCAGGGGCGGGGAGGGGCCAAGCGGCCGTATTCCCCGCCTCACCCCTCCTGGATTCCCGCCCCCGATCGGGGTCGAGGGCAAGCTTCCGCGGGAATGACGTTTCGGGAGTCCGTGCCGTCCCTGTGTCTGAGCCAAGAAGGGGCGAATCGTTTACGTGTCCGGACGGAGAGGGGATCCGCGCCGTTGCTGGTCCGAGCGGGGCATGGACACAGCCTGGACGGCGGGTGTCGACGCGCCCCCCTCCTTGTAATATGATCCGCGCATGCCATGAGGGCTGGCCCGCCGGAGCCGCCGTGACGCGCCTCCGGCCGCCGCGCCCAGGGGAGGAAACCATGCAGGATTCGAAACAGAAACAGTTCGTCATCGACGCGGTCGAGGAGAACCGGAACAACATCGCGCTCCTCGGCGACAATATCTTCTACTTCGCCGAGCTGGGGATGCAGGAATACCGCACCACTGGGCTCATGACCGAGATCCTGGAGCGGGCGGGCTTCGAGATCGAGCGGGGCATCTCGGGGATGCCCACGGCGTTCATCGCCACCTACGGGTCGGGCAAGCCGGTGGTGGCGCTGCACACGGAGTTCGATGCCACGCCGTCGAGCTCGCAGATGCCGGGCGTGGCCGAGCAAAAGGCCATCGTGGACGGTGCGCCGGGGCACACCGAAGGGCACAACGTCAACGCTGCGGTGATGACCGGGGCGGCGGTGGCGGTCAAGAAGACCATGGAGCAGTTCGACATCCAGGGGACGCTCCGGGTCTACGGCGCCCCGGCCGAGGAGCAGCTCGTGAGCCGGCCGTACTTCGTGCGCGACGGCTATTTCAAGGACGTGGACGTGGCGCTGCACGACCACATCGGCTCCAACCTCGGCACGGTGTACGGTCTGCGCCAGTACGCGCTCATCTCGGCCGAGTTCACCTTCAAGGGCGAGAGCGCCCACGCCGCCACCTCGCCGTGGAACGCGCGCGACGCGGTGGACGCGACGGTGCTGATGGACATCGGCTGGGACAAGCTTCGGGAACACCTGGAGCCCTCCCAGCGTAGCCACCGGGTCATCACCAACGGCGGCGACCAGCCCAACGTCATCCCCAACACTTCGACCATCTGGTGGTTCTTCCGCGAGGCCACGGCCGAGAAGGCCCGCGCTTTGTTCGAGAAGGCCAAGCGCGTCGCCCAGGGAGCGGCCACCATGACCGACACTTCCTACTCGGTGAACGTGCTGAGCGCGGTGGCGCCCACCCGCTGCAACCGCGTGCTGGCGGAGGTGATCCAGCAGAACATCGAGGCCGTGGGCATGCCGCGGTGGAGCGACGCCGAACAGAAACTCGTCACCGACGTCCAGGCCAAGGTCAACGTCAAGGCCACGGGAATGCCCACACAGGTGGCCCAGCTCCGGGAGGCGGTGCAGTCCGTGTCCGCCAACGACTCGGGCGACGTGTGCTGGGTGGTGCCCTCGGGCGTGGTGAATTTCCCGTCCAACATCCCGGGCATCGCCTACCACCACTGGGGCGCGGGGGTGTCCCTGGCCACCACCGTGGCCCACAAGGGCGCGGTGGCCGGCGCCAAGACCATGGCCGCGTCGGCCGTCGACCTGCTGATGGACCCGCAACTGGTGGCCCGGGCCAAGGAGACCTTCAAGGAGGAGATCGGCGACGTGGAGTACCGCCCGCTGCTGCCCGACGACCAGCAGCCGCCGCTGGAGCTCAACCGGATCCTCATGGAGCGCTACCGCTCGGCCATGGAAGCGCACTATCCCAAGGAGAAGCCCGCATTCAGCTAACCCTGCCGCTCCAGGGGCCGGAGGTGCGGCTGCGCGCGCTGCTCGACCGCGCCACCGCCGGCCAGAGGATCCATGGCCGCTCCCGCTTGCGCCCGTCCCTGGTGGACAAGGTTCTGCGGGACCCGTTCTGGGTTTGGTGCCAGCACCATGCACCCAAGGCCGAGGCGGTAAACGAGATCGGCCGCTACGAGCAGATGCGCTACCGCCGGGGCGTCGAGCACGAGGATGCCTGGGTGGCCGCGCATTACCCGGGCGTCCTGGCCATCCGGCCCGACTTCGGCCACCAGGCCCTCGTCCGCACCCTTCGGGCCATGCTGGAGGGCGTTCCCGCCATCCACCAGCCGCAACTGTGGGACCTCGGCCGGGACGTCTACGGCCGCGGCGACCTCTTGGTGCGGGACGACAGCCACGCCTCGGACCTCGGCCCCTACCACTATCGCGTCATCGAGATAAAGCGCGCGCGCAAGCTTCGGGACGCCTACGTGCTCCAGGCGGCCTTCTACAACCGCACCGTGGGCGCCGTCCAGGGCTACATGCCGGAACGCGTGACCGTGGCCCTGCGGGAAGAGGTCCGTCCGGTGGATGTCTCGGGCTTCGGGAAGAGGATGGACGACGTAGCCGCGCGCTGGTGCGCGCTGCGGGACCGTACGGTGGAGGAGCCGGAGCCGGGCAGACCCCCCGACGTCACCGACTCCCCCTGGCGCGCGTACGGCAACCGGCTGGTGCACGAGCGCCGCGACCTGGTGCTGCTGGCCGGGGTGCGGGCGCCCGAGCGGGCCAAGCTCCGCGCCGCCGGTATCCACAATGTGGATGAACTGTGGACAAGTTCCCTTGGTGAGACCGAGGAGATCCTGGGACCGCACCACGGCGCCACCGCCTACCACGTGGCCCAGAGCTACAGGACGGGGCAACCCGTCCCCAAACCCGGCCGCGAGTTGCGGATTCCCAGGGCGAGACGGCTACTCTACTTCGACTTCGAGACCTCCGACGACACGCATCCCACCATGCCGCCCCACGTCTACCTCATCGGCTGCTGGGACGGCTCCCGCGACCAGTTCGTCAGGTTCCTGGCCCGTGGCCCCGAAGACGAGGCGGAGATCTTCGAAGAATTCCTCGACTACGTGGGCGACGACCTCGAAGCCGTGCGCCTGTATCACTGGACCGACTACGAGGTGTGGCAGATGAAGGCGGTCATGCGCCGCTGGCCGCGGCTGGAGGGACGGCTGGCGCGTCTCATGGGCTCCTGCGTCGACCTGAAGCGATGCATCCAGGACGCCGTCTACCTGCCCGTGCCGCGCTTCTCCATCAAGAGCGTCGCCCCGGCCTTGGGCTTCAACTGGCGCCAGCAGGGATTCGGCGCCTACGAGGCGCTGCTCTGCTACTGGGACGCCGTCGACACCGGCGACCGCTCCCTGGCCGAAAAGGCCGTCCGCTACAACGAGGACGACTGCGTCGCCATGTGGCACGTGGACCAACGGCTCACCGGGGGCGCGTGAGGCGGCCCGGGCACGCGCCGGGAAGAATTTCTCAATAGATGCCCGGACAGATCCGGTACTTCACCCTTGCCTGATACTCCGCCCACTTGTCGGCGCCGTATTTTCCGGCACAGTGCATGTCGTCATCGCGTTGACGGTAGACGAACATCGAGACGATGAAGGCAAAGTAGGTCCAGGCCCAGGGATTGGTGAAGTAGCCGAACGACAGGGCGATGGACAGGGCGAGGAAACCCTCGCCCAGGTAGTTGAAGTGGCGGGCGACACCCCATAGGCCGCTGCACAGGATCTTGCGGTCGCCGGCCTCGATGAAGACAGGCTCGATGAGCCCGAGAAACTTCCGGTCGGGCCAACGCTTGAACGTGTACTTTTGCATGTTGGCGCCGCGCGAGATGCCCCACCCGAGGAGGAACAGCGCGGCCGTTCCGATGAGCCAGACATACGTCCAGGCCGGCGAGAATCCCGGATCCGGGTAAGCGGCCATGCCCCACAACGGGAGAATGAACAGCCACCCGTATACGACGAAGCAACCCCAGAACAACTTGAAGCCAAGATTCTCATGGATCAGGTCGTAGGTGTATAGCTGGACGCGCTCGAAGATGAAGTAGTCCAGTATGTAGAACGTGAAGAACGCCGCGTACAGGAAGACGCCCGGATTGGAGTCTTCGCCAAAGATCTCGTAGTGGTACACGGCCCCGGAAAGGGCGTTGAGGGACAGCATCGCCCCGCCGACCACATAGAGGTACATCTTTACGTCGAAGCGTTGGTTCAGGAACGCCAGCTCCTGGGCCCGACCGAACCACAGCGCCAGCAGCGGGTTCCTTACCCTGCCTTGCGGCTGGCTGAACACCGCGATGATGGTAACGAGGGTGGCGACGACGGTCCCGCCGGCCACGGCGTAAATCGAGGACCGGTAGAACCAGTCGCGCGGCATCCCAGTGAGCTCGAAGGCCCACACGACGAGCGCGATGGCGAATACCAGAAGGCCGTTCAGGCGATAGCTGCGGGGTGCGCCGGTCCGCGGATCGATGACGTAGCCGGGAACCCGCCTCGCCGGCAGGGCCATCTGCGCCAGAAAGAACGCGGCGAAGATCACCAGCGGGGTAAAGAACCCCAGCGTCGCTTCCGTGCGCGAGAGTTCGAAGAGGTGGGCGATACCAAGCGATTCAATCATGATCGACGGGGAGGCCCTTGTTCGTCATTCCCGCGGAACAGGCCGTGTCAAAACCCGCCAGGCGGAGACGTGACGAATACGTCATCCCCGCGGAAGCCGGAATCCAGGCGGGGTGGGGCAGGGATTCCCGCCCCCGATCGGGGTCGAGGGCAAGCTTTCGCGGGAATGACGACTCGGGGCATTGGTGCCAATTCTCATCCGAGCGGAGTCTTGACACGGTCTGTTGCGTGGAAATGACGCGCGCAACAGGGCATGACAATTCAACCGACCCGCTTTCCACGGCGCAAGCTCCTACAGCGGGTTCTCCCGGACACGGTCCGACTGCAACGCCGCCGGATCCTGTACTGGCCCGGTCGCGTCCGCCGCCTCACGGGCCTCGGCTTTCCGCCACGCCCGTTCGCGTACGGTGGCGTAGAGCACCGGGATCAGCACCAGGGTCACCAGCATGGAGGTGATCAGTCCGCCGATCACGACGCGGGCCATGGGTGCCTGAATCTCGCCGCCCTCGCCCCATGCCAGTGCCAGCGGCACCAGCGCGAGGACCGTGGTGAGGGTCGTCATGAGGATCGGTCGCAGACGGGTGCGGCCCGCGAGGACCACCGCGTCGACGACGCTCAGGTTTCCCTCGCGCATCTTGAGGTTGATGTAGTCCACCAGCACGATGGCGTTGTTCACGACGATGCCCACCAGCAGGATGATGCCGATGTAGGAGTTGATGTTGAAGGTCGTGCCGGTGACGTGAAGCGACGCCAGTACGCCGATGGCGGCGAAGGGAACCGCGAACATGATCACGAACGGATCGATCAGGCGCTCGAACTGGCCCGCCATGACCATGTAGACCATGATCAAGGCCAGGAGCAGGCCGATCCGCAGTTCGCCGAAGGCCTTCTGCTGTTCCTCGAAGTCCCCGCCGACCTGGAGGACCATGCCTTGCGGCAGCGGGATCTGTCCCAGCGCTGCCTGCAGGTCGGCCACGGCCCCGGCCATGTCGCGTCCCGAGACTTCGCCGGAGATGGACACCACCCGCTCCTGGTTGAGGCGCTGGATCGACATGGGTCCGCGGCGTTCCTCCAGCCGGACCAGGTTCTTGAGCGACAGCACCCGGCCCGAGCCGTCGGAGACGCTCTGATCCAGCAGGGCGCTCAGGTCGGCGCGGTCGTCGTCGCCGAGCCGGACGCGCACGTCGTATTCGTTGCCGCCCTCGCGGTAGAAGGTCGCCCGGGTGCCGCCCAGGCTCGCTTGCAGGCCGCGGGCGATGGTCTCCACCGGTATGCCGAGGCTCGCCGCGCGCTCCCGATCCACGCGAATTCCCATTTCGGGCTGTCCGGCCTGCCGGCTGATGCGCACGCCCGCGATGCCGTCAACCCCCTCCATGGCGTTCTTGACCTGCCGGGAGATGCGCTGAAGTTGGCCCAGGTCGTGACCGCGCACCTTCACGTCGAGGTTGTCGTTGTCGGTGAATCCCAGGCGCCGGAAGATCCACAGCCCGGAGCTTGCGCGCACGCGGGCGCGCACCCCGGGGACCTCGCCGACCCGTCGCCGCAAGGCCCGGACGATGTCCTGGTCGGACCGTTCCCGGGTATTCCTGGACCCCAGCCAAATGTGTACGTGCCCGTTGTTCTTGCCCCGGGCGCGCCAGCCGAACTGGCCGAAGTGCGTGAAGTTCCGGTAGGGCTCTGTGACCTCCTGGTTCACGATGGCCTCGAGTTGCCGGAAAGTGCGGTCCGTTTCCTCGATCTTCGAACCCGCTTCGGTTTCCGCGAGGATCAACACGTTGCCCTCGTCGGCGCGGGGCATGAACTCGCTGCCGATGCCCTGGTAGAGGAACAGGCTGCTGGAGAGCAGGACCGCGGCCGCCGCCACCACGGTGAAGCGATGGCGCAGGCTCCAGCGCAACAGTCCCTGGTAGGCATGGTCCAGACCGCTTTGGGAACTTGAGCCCGCGCGCATGAGACGCGACAGGAAGCCCCCTGGGCCCGCATGGCCCGGCCGCCCCAGGAGATGGTGCGCCAGCACCGGAACCACGGTCAGGGCCACCATCAGGGAGGCCGCGAGCGAGAAGAACACCACCCACGCGAGCTGTTTGAAGAGGATGCCCGCGGAGCCGGGGACGAAGATCAGCGGCAGAAACACCACCACCGTGGTCAACGTGGACGCGGTGATGGCTCCCGCCACCTCCCGCGTGCCCGTGAGCACGGCCTCCCGGCGGTCGGTGCCGGTCTCGTGGTGCCGGTAGATGTTCTCCAGCACCACCACGGAGTTGTCCAGCAAGAGCCCGATCCCCAGGGCGAGGCCGCCGAAGGAGATGATGTTGATGCTGAAGCCCTGGAAGAACATGAGCGCGAACGTGGCCACGATGGAGATGGGAATGGCCGTGGCGATGACCACGGTGCTGCGCAGGCTGCGCAGGAAGAACAACAGCACGGCCAGGGCCAGCATGCCGCCCCAGGCCGCGGCCAGGGTCACGTTGTCCACCGCGTTGCGAATGTAATGCGCATTCTCGCGCAGCACGGTCACCTTGATGGTGGGGAGTTCCTGATTGATGCCCTCGATGGCCTGCTTCACGCGGTCCACCACCGTGATGGTGTTGGCGGAAGGCTGACGCAGCAGGGAGATGACCACGGCGTGGGAGCCGTGGATCCGCACCGCGTGGTTCAGGTCCTTGAAGGAGTCCTTCACCTCTCCGAGGTCCTTGACGTAGATGGGGGTGCCGTCGCGGGTGGCCACCACCGTGTTGCGCAGTTGATTCAGGTCGGTGAATTCGCCCAGGGTCCGTACCGATACCTCCAGGTGCGCCCGGCCGACGCTACCGGCCGGCAGGTTGATGTTGCTCGCCCGCAGCGCCCGGATGACCTGGTCCGCCGAGAGATTGAAGGCCTTGAGCCGGTCCAGGGAAAGCTGGACCTGGATCTCGCGCTCCAGTCCGCCACGGATGTCCGCCGCGGCCACGCCGGCGACCCGTTCCAGTCGATAACGCACCTCCTGCTCGACGAAGGTCCGCAGCGCCACCGGGTCCATCTGACCCGATACGCCGATGAACATGATCGGCGACGCGTTGACGTCGTACTTCGAGACCACCGGGGCCTCGGCTCCCGGGGGAAGGTCGTCACGGATGCGGTCGATGCGTGCGCGCACGTCGCTCACCGCCACTTCCAGGTCCTTGCTCCAGCCGAAGGCCACCCGGACCTGGCTGCGGCCTTCCACGGACACGGAGGTGATGTCCTCCACGCCTTCCACGGAGCTCACCGCCTTTTCGACGGGCACCGTCACCAGAGTCTCCATCTCCAGCGGTCCTACGTTGGGGTACGTGGTGGAGACGGTGACCCTGGGGAAGGTGATCTCGGGCAAGAGGTCCACCGGGATCTTGAGAAACGAGATCACCCCGAGGATCACGACGATCATGACGGCCATGCAGGTGGCCACCGGACGTCTGAGGCAAAGCGCCGTGAGATTCATCGGTTTTGCGTCCTTTCCGCGCGGCCGCGACCGCCGCCCGCCCGGCCTTCCCGCCCGGCCCCCCGCCGCCCACGGCGGGCACCCGCGCGCGGGCCGTCGCCGGCAACCCGGATTTGCTGGCCGTGGCGCACGAGGCTGCTGCCCAGGGTGACAACCCGGTCCCCCTTGCGCAGGTCTCCCGTCACCTCCACCCAACCGCCGTTGTTCAGGCCCGGCGTGACTTCCACGCGTTCGACCTTGCTGCCTTCGTCCGTCAGCCGGAACACGCCGTACCCCTCGCCGGACTTCACCGGCGAGGCTTCCGGCACCATCAGAACGCCGCGTTTGCGCTCCACCACGATGTTCGTACGCGCGAACATGCCGGGCTTGAGCGCCCCGCCGGGATTGTCGAGCTCGATCTCCACCTCGCCCGTGCGCGTCTGCGGGTCGAGGACCGGCGACATGCGCGTGATGGTGCCGTTGAAGCGCTTGTCCGGGTAGGCGTCGACCTTGACGGCGACCGGCTGTCCCAGGGAAACCTTGCGGTAGTCCCCCTCCACCACGGCAATGCCGACCTTGACCCGGTCGATGTCCACGACCTCGAACAAGGGAGTGCTGGCACTCACGAGGGCGCCGCGGTCCACCATGCGGCGGCTCACGTGACCCGCGAACGGCGAGCGGACCTCGGTGTGCCGCAGACGAATGCGGGCGTTGTCCAGTCGCGCCTGCATCTGCAGCATCTGGGCCTTGGTCAGCTCCACCTGGGACTCGGCGGACAGCACCTGGGTCTCCAGGTTGTTCACCTCCTCACGGGACACGAGTTGTTTGCCCGCCAGCACCTTGACGTTCTGCTGGCGCCGTTTGATGTTCTCCAGTTCCGCCTGGCGGCCCTTGAGCGTGGCTTGGGCCACCCGAAGCGACGCCTGCGCCTCGCGCAACTCCTCCGTGAGCTCATCCTTCGCGAGCTGCCCCAGCAGTTGGCCCTCCTTGACGCGCTCGCCCACGGTGACGAACAGCTTGGCGACCCGGCCCGAGGTCTTGGGCGCGATGGTGACCGCCGCGTTGGCCGCCAACGAGCCCACGTAGCTCAATGTCGCCTCGACGTCCCCCACCCGAACCGCCTCGGCCTTGACGGTGACCGCGCGGCCGCCGCCGCGACGCTGTCCCGAGTTGCGCTGTCCGGAATTACCCTGCCCGCGGTTGCCCTGCTCGGGCTTACCCTTGGCCGCGCCGATTTCAAACGGCCCGAGGCCGAGCGGAGGCCCGATGCCCAGGTAGTAGAGCACGCCGCCGGCGACCGCCAGGACGACGAGAGTGACCGCCACGCGTTTCACGGGCGGGACCCCTGTCTCCGGCCCGCGGTGGGCGCTGCCCGCCGCGGCCGGTAGAGCCGTGGTTGGTAGATTGAAGATGAGTCTGACGGGCCGTCCGGCTGGGTGTACATAACCGTGACCTGCGCCTTGGCCTTCTCTGGTATTCTCACGGGTCCGCCGTCAGGCAGACCGAGGCTTTTATTAGACTCAACGGGGTTCCGCCTGATCCATGCGACCGCGTTGTGCGACGGCAGAATAGCTTTCCGCGGGCTCCACTGCAATACGCGAACAGCGGGCGAATCGTCATTCCCGCGGAAGCGGGAATACAGGGGTGGCGAGGCGGAAAAACGCCGCTGTAGTGCCCCACCACCCCGCCTGGATTCCCGCTTCCGCGGGAATGACGTTTCGGGGCGTTGGCTCCGCCCCGGCCGCCTGGATTCCCGCTGTTTCGAGAACGACGGATACGGGGCCTAGCGCGACCTGCCCAGGGCGATGGTCCGGGCTTCCTCCAGGTCGCGGCCGCCCGTCTGGCGGAGGATTTCGGCTTCGTACTCCGGCATGAGCGGCGTCCCGATGCCGCTCTGCATCGCGTCCATGAGGTAGCGGATGCCGTCCCTGCCCACGGCCCCCGAGGGCGCCGCGGCGCTCGCGATGGCCAGACGCGCCAGCAGTTCGGGCGTCGGCTCCACGATGTTCGCCCGCAACGCCGCGTGGAACACCACGTCCAGCCCGGCGAAGCCGTCGGACCTCCCCAGAAAGGCACTGTCCGGGTCGTCCGGGTCCACGTCCGCGTAGCGATCGCCGCTGCCAACCCGGTTTCGTTCCCGCCGGTAGAGCATGTCCTGGGCCGCGGTCTCGGTGACCGAGTCGTGCAGCACCAGCACGACCCCCGTAACCCTGGCCCCGCCCCGGTCCACCGGCACCAGCGTCGGCGCCCCGTCGCGCACGCGGCTGGTGCGGGAGAACTCCACCCGAAACGGCGTCTCCACACCGCCGATCCGGCGCGCCGTCAAAGGTCCGATCTCCGCTCCCGGATTGGGAATCAGCGATCCATACGCGAGAATCCCGATGGTCATGAGGGCTTCATTCTTGCAGTGCGCGGGTGGCACGGCAAGGCGGGTTTCGTTGGAGGTAAGGGCGATGCAGCCACACTCGGGTTTGAATTGACCCGCTCCCCGTCAAAGGTTGCAAAAAGTAGCCTATGCGCTACCATGCGGTATGGGTGAGACACGTCTCCGACAGGTTGTGGCGTATGTGACGCGAGACGGGGCCGCCCCGTTCGCGGACTGGCTGCGGCATCTCGGGGACCGAAGGGCGCGAAACGGTATTCGGGTCAGGATTGCACGACTTCGCTTGGGCAATCTCGGTGACTACAAGTCTGTGGGTGGTGGTGTGTTGGAACTGCGTGTGGATATTGGTCCGGGTTATCGGGTGTATATTGGACAGGATGGGCCCCGTTTCATCCTCCTGCTGTCCGGCGGAACCAAGAGGACCCAGACGGAAGATATAAGGAAGGCTCAGGAGTATTGGGCGGACTATCTCGGAGGGTAGGCATATGGCGAGACGAACGGTTCCCTACGAAGACATCCTCCATCAAGACCTTCAGGACCCTGCGGAAGCTGCGGCCTATCTGACCGCTGCTCTTGAAGACAGGTCCGGAATCGGATCGGATGTCTTCCTGTTGGCGCTGCGCGATGTGGCGAAAGCCCGCGGCATCAGACAACTCGCGGAGGATACGCACTTGAGCCGTGAGAGCCTTTATCGGACGCTGTCGCGGAAGGGCAATCCCCGTTTCTCTACTCTTGAGGCTGTCTTGGAGAGCCTTGGGCTGAGGCTGTCGGTGGAAGTCATGGCGGACACCAAGCTCCCGCCGGGCAGAGCCGGTGCGGCGCCGTGATATGGTGTGAATTGTCAACGACGACCGTAGAGGCTATAAATCCCGCCAATCCCGGCCCGTGCTTTGCCGGGCACCCGAACCGCCATGACCATTCCCGCTTTCGACCTGCTGAAACCCGGCTCCGTGGCTGAAGCCAGCGAGATGCTTCTCGAACACGGCGACGAGGCGCGGGCCATCGCCGGGGGCACGACGCTCGTGATCCTGATGAAGCAGCGGGCGTTGCGCTTCTCCCATTTGGTGGACCTGCAGTCGATTCCGGGGCTCGAACGAATCACCGACAACGACGATGGCCTGAGCATCGGCGCGATGGCAACGCACCGGTCGGTGGAGCGCTCGCCGCTGGTGCAGCGCCGTGCGCCCGCGTTGGCACAGGCGTTCAGCCACGTGGGCAACGTGCGCATCCGGGAGACGGCTTCCGTGGGCGGGAATCTGGCCCATGCGGACTACCGGCTCGACCCGCCGCCGGCGCTTCTGGTTCTCGATGCGGAGGTGGTCCTGGCCAAGGGGGAGGGCACGCGGCTGGTCCCGCTCAAGGACTTCTACCGCGGCATGTACGAGACGGTGCTGGAGCCGGGCGAGATCGTGGTGGAGGTGCACGTGCCGCACCTGGACGCGGCGGCCCGGACGGCGTATTCGCGGTTCAGCTCGCTCTCGGCCAACGACTGGCCGTGCATCGGGGTGGCGGCGTTGCTGTCCCTGGATGGGGATGACGTTGGGGAGCTTCGGCTGGGCCTCGGCGGCGTGGCGGAAGCGCCGCTCTTGGCCGCCGGGCTGGACCGGTTCCGTGGGGAGCATTGTTCGGAAGAGCTTTGGGACGCGGTGTGCGACGTCGTCGACCCGCAGATTTCCCCGGTGTCGGACCTGCGCGGCAGCGCGGACTACAAGCGCGAAATGACCCGGGTTTGGATCAAGCGGACGCTCAGCGCCTTGGCGGCGTCGTGAGGTAATCGCGTGGCGGACTATTCCATCGTCGGCAAGCCGGTCGACCGCCGGGACGCCGTCCAGAAGGTGACAGGGCGGGCGCTCCACGTGGGCAACATGGAGCCGCCCGGGCTGCTGCAGGTGGCGGTGCTCCGGAGTCCACACCCGCACGCGCACATCGTGCGCATCGACAAGTCCCGGGCCGAGGTCCATCCGGGTGTCGTCGCGGTGCTTACGGGCGCGGACATCGCCGCCATGCCCGGCATCACGCCCTACCACGGGCCGGCGTTCGCGGACCAGCCGGTGCTGGCCATCGACCGGGTGCGCCACGAAGGCGAGCAGGTGGTGGCGGTGGCGGCGGAGAACCGGCGCGCGGCGGAGGAGGCGCTGGAGCTCGTGGAAGTGGAATACGAGCCGCTGCCGGTGGTGCGGGACGTGCTCGACGCCATCAAGCCGGACGCCCCCATCGTCCACGACGAGATCCGCCCCTCCGGAGCGTTCGCGGACCTGGCCCACGTCAAGGCCGGCGACCGCTCCAACATCTGCTACCACTACAAGCTGCGCAAGGGCGACGTGGACAAGGCCTTCGTCGAGGCCGACCGCATCTTCGAGGACGTGTTCACGGCGCCGCCGGCCCAGCACGTTCCCATGGAGCCGCACGTGTCGCTGGCCTACGTGGACGAGGGCGGGCGCATCAACATCCACACCGCCAGCCAGTCGCCGTCCTTCGTGCGCGGGGAGCTGGCGCGCATGCTGGGCGTGCCAATGAACCGCATCCGGGTGCGGGTGCCTTATCTGGGCGGCGGCTACGGCGCCAAGCTCTACAACAAGCTCGAGCCGATCGTGGCGATACTGGCCATGAGGACGGGCCGGCCCGTCAAGTACAGCCTGAGCCGCGAGGAGGAATTCCAGACCGTCACCAAGCACGGCGTGGTGGTGAAGCTCAAGACCGCGGTCAAGGGCTCGGCCATGACCGCGCGCAAGTGCGAGGTCTACTGGGACACGGGCGCCTTCGCCGAGATCGGTCCGCGCATCGTTCACAAGTCGGGCTACACCTCCTCCGGGCCGTACAAGATCCCCAACGTCTCCATCGATTCCTATTGCGTCTACACCAACAAGCCGCCGGCCGGGCCGTTTCGCGGTTTCGGCGTGCCCCAGGTCATCTGGGCCTACGACTCGCAGATGGACATCGTCGCCCGGGGCCTGGGCGCGGACCCGGTGGAGTTCCGGCTCGAACACGCGCTGGAGGAGGGGGACCTGTTCGTCACCGGGACGCCGGTCCATGCCTGCGGGCTGAAGGAAGCGGTGCGGCGGGCGGCGGACGCCGTGGGCTGGGACAGCACGGCGGCGGCTCCTGGCAATGAGCCGCCTCTTCCGGAGGAGGCGCAACAGACAACCGAGGCGGCGGGGACGGAGCAGCCCGGGAAAACCGTCTCGGGTACCAAGCGCCGCGGCAAGGGCATCGCCTGCGGCGTCAAGGCGGTGCTCACGCCGTCCATCTCCGGGGCCATCGTCATCCTCAATGCCGACGGCAGCGCCAACGTGCTGAGCAGCACCGTCGAGATGGGCCAGGGCTCCGAGAGCCTGCTGTCGCAGATCGCGGCCGAGGAGCTGGGGATCTCCTTCGACAAGGTGCACGTGGTCCAGCCCGACACCGACGTCACGCCCTACGACACCATCAGCGCGGGCAGCCGCTCCACCTACCACATGGGCAACGCCGTGCGCACCGCCGCGGCCAACGTCAAGGCGGAACTGTTCGAGGCGGTGGCCGGCAAGCTCGAGATCGACGCCGCCGACCTGGAAGCGCGCGACGGCCGCGTGTTCGTGCGCGGCGCCGAAGAGTTGGGGATGACCGTCGCCGAGGCGTTCATGGCCAAGTTCGGCAGCCTCGGCACCACCATGGTGGGGGAGGGCCTGTGCCAGCCCGTGGTGACGCCCACGGACCCCGAGACCGGCCTGTCCGACAAGTGCACCGAGTACTGGTTCGCCTCGGCCAGCGCGGTGGAAGTCGAGGTGGACCTGGAGACCGGCCGCCTGGAGGTGCTGCAGTTCCACGCCGCGGGCGACGCCGGCACCGCCATCAACCCCAAGTACTGCGAGCAGCAGCTCGTGGGCGCGGCCACCATGCACCTGGGCCTGACGCTGTTCGAGCAGATGGTGTTCCAGGACGGGCAGCTCCTCAACGGTTCCCTGCTGGACTACCAGATCGCGTCCATCAAGGACGTGCCCGCCGCCTGCCACCCCATCGTGGTGCAGGTGCCCCACAAGGACGGCCCGTTCGGCGCCAAGGGCATCGGCGAGACCGGCGCCCTGACCGTGGCCGCCGCCGTGGCCAACGCGCTGGAGGACGCCGTGGGCGTGCGCCTGCGCGACATTCCGCTCACCGCCGAGAGGATCCACCAGGCGCTCAAGGCGGCGGGGAAGTGATCCGGCCCCGGCACGCCCTGGCACCTCGTTGATCTGGCTGTATTTCCGTTTCCAATCTGGGTGTTTGGAGCGTGTCCGACCGTAACGTCTTGCGGTCCGACGGTGGAAACGCCTTCCAAGCCATGGGCTGCCATGGGCGAGAGTCGGGAAAAGCGCCTCCTTGGGTTGACAAATACGGGAGCACCGAGCAGAAATGATCCATACATCTAGCACATTAGTAGCCATAGGGTTGCGAATGGACGGAGGGAGGACTCCATAATGAAGTTGAAAACCATGGCCATCGCCACTTTGGCCGCATTGGGTCTCAGTGCTGGTGCCGCGCTGGCCGCGTATCCGGACAAGCCCATCACCATCGTCGTGTCCTTCGCGGCAGGGGGAAACGCCGACATCATGGCCCGGCTGAATGCCAAGGCCCTCAGCGAGAAGCTCGGCGTGCCGGTCAATGTCTTGAACAAACCCGGCGGCGCGCATATCCCGGCTACGATGAGCGTCCTGGAAAAGCCGGCCGATGGCTACACCCTGTTCAACTGGTCGCCGCCGAGCTTCATGATCGTGCCGCTGACCCGCAAGGTCCCCTACAATCCGCTGGAGGACTTCATACCGCTGATGGCCGGCATTTCGGCCTCGAACGCGCTGTATGTTCGCGCGGACAGCCCGTACAAGACCTTCGAGGAGTTCATCACGGGTGCCAAGGCCAAGAAACTGACCATCGGCGTGAACAACCTCGGCGCGCCGCCCAACCTCAGCGCGGTGCAGCTCGCCAGCGAATTCGGCCTGGAATTCAAGACGCTGGCGCTCAAGACCGTACCCGCGACCATGGCGGGCCTGATCGGCGGTCAGGTGGATGTAGCCGTGGGGCAGGTGGCTTCCATCCACAAGTACGGCGACAAGGTGCGCCCGCTGATCATCCTCGACAACAACCGCAAAGCCTTTTTCAAGAAGGACCTCCCCGATGTACGTACCGTGGGTGAAGCCTTCCCGGGCAAGGAAGCGGCGGTGTGGGTCCATGGCGGCATGGCGGTGAAGGCCGGCACCCCGCGGGAGGTCATCGACAAGCTGCTTGCGGCCATGGAAGTGCTCAACACCGACGAGTTCCGCGCCCAAATTCCGAAGAGCGTCAGCTATCACTGGATCCACGGACCGGAGGCGGTGAGAAAGAACATTCAGTTCGGCATCGACCTCTATTCGCCTATCCTCGACAGCCTCGGCCTGTTGCGCAAGTAGGGCCAGGGCATTACGGCGCCGCGTGGCAGGGGCTGCGCGGTGCCGTTCGCCGTCCCGTCGAAGGCATCGAACATGCTGACCCAACGTCTGGCAAACATCGTCTTTGCAATCGTTGTGGTCGTGGCTTGCGGCTACTTCGGCGTGCTTGCGGAAGGGTTCGAGACCACCGGATTGCTGGCAAGTTCCGGTTTGCCGTCGAAGTTCTTCCCGCAGCTGATGCTGGGCTTCACGGCCCTGTGCGCGGCCGTCGTGGGCGTCTTGTACGCGCTGCGCGGTTCCGCCGGCAACGACGCGAGGCGGACGGTGTTCCGCGACGCCGGGGATGCGCGGCGCGGCCTCCTCATGCTTGCCGTCGCGGTCTTGTGCTACCTCGTCTGGTTCAGCGTCGGGTTCTTGCCCATGGCGGTTCTGCTGGGACCCGTAAGTCTCCTCGCCATGGGCATCCGCTCCATTCGGATCTACGTCACGGTGCTCGTTCTGACCGGGCTTGTCTACGCCGTCTTTACCCAGTTTCTCGGTGTTCAATTCACCTAGGCCTCACGGATGTACGCGGATCCCGACGCTCTCATCCTTGCGCTTACGCAACTCACGCAGCCGGTCAGCATCGTCCTGTTGATAGGCGGCATCGTCCTCGGCCTGGTCATAGGGATACTGCCGGGTCTCGGCCCGCCGATAGCCATCGCGCTGGCGCTGCCCTTCACCTTCTACCTCGACCCGGTTCCCTCGCTGATCCTGCTGTTGGGGATCTATTCCGCGGCGATTTACGGCGGTTCGATCTCTGCCATCGCAGTGGGAATCCCCGGCACCGGCGCCGCCATTGCCACGGTGGAGGACGGCCACAAGATGTTCAAGGCCGGTCGCGGGGGCGAGGCGCTGGGCCTGTCGCTCACCGGCTCCATCATCGGCGGACTGGTCAGCGTCGTGTGCCTCGCGTTCATCTCGCCGTTGCTCAGTGAGCTGGCGGTCAAGTTCGGCCCGCGCGAGTACCTCGCCGTCAGCGTCTTCGGCCTTGTGGTGGTGGTGCGCGTGGCGGGCGAGAGTCTGGCCAAGGGCCTCCTGGTCGGAGGCTTGGGGATCTTCCTGACGACCTGGGGGCTCGATGAGCTGAATGGCACGGAGCGCTACACCTTCGGCAGCTATCACTTCTACGACGGCTTGCCGCTTGTGCCGTTTCTCGTGGGGCTCTTCGCCATGTCCGAAGTGCTGATCGGGGCGGAGCGCGCCCTTCAGACGGTCGAGTTCACCGAAGCGAGCCTCACCGTCAGGCTGCCCGGGTTGAAAACGCTTGGAAGAATGAAGGAGCTCCTTTTTCGTTCGTCGATCATCGGCACGGTGATCGGCATCATCCCGGGCGAGGGCGCGGCGGTGGGCGCGTTCTTCGCCTATTCCGAGGCCAAGCGGCGCTCGAAAGAGCCGGAGAGATTCGGTACCGGGATTCCGGAAGGGGTCGTCGCTCCGGAGACCGCGAACAACGCGACCGTCGGCGGCGCGCTTGTACCGACGTTGACGCTGGGCGTTCCGGGTAGTCCCGCCGCGGCGGTATTGCTGGGCGCGTTCCTCATACACGGGCTGGCGCCGGGGCCGAGCCTGTTCTCGGAACGGCCGGACTTGATGTACTCGATCTTCATCGGCCTCTTCCTCATCAACATCCTGATGATGTTCATCGGACTCGTGGCGATCCGTTTCGCGGCGCGATTGATCACGGTGCCGACGGCGGTGATCGTGCCCACGGTGATGCTGTTGTCCTTCGTCGGCATCTACGCCGTTTCCAACAGCTTCTTCAATGTCGGCGTTCTGCTCGCCGCCGGCATATTGGGCTACGTCGTTCGAAAGCTCGGTTACTCCATCGCACCGCTGTCCATCGGTTTCGTTTTGGGTCCGATACTGGAAAACTCGCTCCGGCAGTCTCTGACCGTGGCGGACGGCAGCGTCGCGGAGTTTTTCAACACGCCCATCGGCTTGTTTATCTACGCCGCGCTGGCGCTGACGGTCCTCTGGGGTCCCGTGACCGCGTGGTTCCGGCGCCGCAACGCCGGCGGGGTCGAAGGGTAGGAAATGCCGATGCCGAGCGAGGGCGAGCAAATGAAGACCGGTGGAGAAGCCGTGGTGGAGACGCTGACGAGGTTCGGCGTCGAGATGATGTTCGGATTGCCCGGCGAACAGACACACATCTACGATGCCATCTATCGCCGACCTGGAATTCGTCATGTGTTGGTTCGGCACGAACAGGCCGCCGCCCACATGGCGGATGCCTACGCGCGGACGACGGGCAAGGTGGGAATCTGCGATGCCACGGTCGGGCCGGGTGCCACCAACCTGATCAGCGGGATTGCGGAAGCCTCCAACTCCGGCATCCCCGTCATCGCCCTGATCTCGGACATCCGGACCGATTGGCGAGGACGGGATTCGTTCCAGGAGATCGACCAGGTCGGCGTCTTCAAGCCCGTCACCAAGAAGGTCTTCTCCGTGGATCACGTGGCGCGTATCCCGGAGTTCCTGGCACGCGCTTTTCAAGTCGCCACCACGGGCAGACCCGGCCCCGTACTCGTGAACCTTCCGCTGGACGTGCTCAAGGGTGCGCACGGCTTCAGTCCGTCGGAACAGGAGGTGGACCAGCGCTACGGCTGGTTTCCGGCGAACCGGCTCACACCGCCGAGGGAAGATGTTGCCGCCGCCGTGCGTCTGTTGCTGACTGCGACACGTCCGATCATACTGGCCGGAGGTGGGACCATCGCATCGGGCGCAACGGAAGAAGTCCGGGAACTCGCGGAGTTGCTGGGCATCCCCGTCGCCACCACCTTCATGGGCAAGGGGACGCTGGCGGAGGACCACCCGTTGTGCCTCGGTCCCTTCGGTCTGTTGGGCCGTCCATCCACCAACGAATATGTTCTGGGCGCGGACCTCGCCCTAGCCCTGGGGACGCGGTTCACCAATGTCGACACCGCCGCGTGGCGAGTTCCAGACAAGAAGACGCGGATCGTCCAAATCGATATCGAACCGACCCAGATCGGCCGCAACTACTTTACGGACCAGGCCCTGCCGGGTGACATCAAAGCCGTTCTTCGCTCCATGCTGGACATCATCGAAGCCGACGGCGCCCTCGCCACCAGTCATTCGCAACAGGAGGAGGCTTCCGCGCTCACGTCGCGATGGCGCGAGGAAATCGGCATCGACTCGGCCGTGGCCCGGGACAATGAGGCGTCGCCCGTCCACCCGCTGCAGGTCATTCGCGCGTTGCGCAACACCATGAGCGCCGAAGACGTTCTTGTCTGCGATTCGGGCTTCAACCAGATCTGGGGCGGACAATATTTCGAAGTTCGGAGACCGGGGCGGACCTACATGGGGCCGCGCGGCTTCGGAGTCATGGGGTTCTCCCTGCCGGCCGCCATTGCGCATTCCCTGGCGAAACCCGACGAGAGAGTCGTAGCCTTGTGCGGCGACGGCGGTTTCGCGATGGTTATCCAGGAGCTGGAGACGGCGCTTCGCAATGGCGCCGGAATCACCGTTTGCATCATGAACAACTCGAACCTCCAGTACATCAGGGAGAATCAGCGGTTGCTTCACGAGTCTCGGTTCATCTCGACGGAGTTTTCCGAGCTCGACTATGCGTCGATTTCGCGCGCGTTCGGCTGCATGGGGATACGGGTGGAGCGCCGCGGCGACCTGGAGGGCGCCTTGTCGGAGGCCCTCGCGAGCAAGCTGCCGGCCGTCGTGGACGTGCGCGTCATGGGCGATGTCGTTCCCGACAGAATGAGCCTCCAGGCGTTGAGCTGACTCGACGCGCCCTCTTTCAGGCCGTGTATTTCATCCACCGTGTGATGGCGGCGGCGCCGTTTTTCCCGGCTATGCCGTGTCCGGCTCACGGAGCTTGCCTTCGGGCTTGGGAGCGTCTACGGTTCGCTTGAACCTGGAGCGGTGTCGGGCCAAACGCAACACTAGAGCACCGCGGACAGGTTGACGGAGCGAAGGTCATGGAACGTACCATCAGCCTGACGGTGAACGGGGAACAGCGGGAGTTGGAGCTCAACGATGCCGACACCCTGCTGGAGGTCCTGCGCGACGGACTCAAGCTCTGGAGCGTCCGCGAATCCTGCGGCGTGGGTGCCTGCGGGAGCTGCACGGTCCTTCTGGACGGGAGGCCGGTGAGCGCGTGCTTCCTGCTCGCGTCGCGCCTGGACGGCTGCGCCGTGGAGACCGTGGAAGGGATGGACGGCGGCGACTCCCTGCACCCGATCCAGCAGGCGTTCCTCGAGAACGACGCCGCTCAGTGCGGCTACTGCACCCCCGGATTCATCATGGCCGCCAAGGCACTGCTCGAAGAACACCGGGACCCCACCGACGACCAGATCCGCGAGTACCTTTCGGGCAATCTGTGCCGCTGCGGCGGCTACCCCAACATCATGCGCGCGGTCCGCGCGGCGGCAGGACGGTTGGGCGTGAGTTGACGTTCGTCCTGAGCGTAGCGTAGCGAAGTCTAAGGACGCCACAAACTCCAGGACGATCATGGCTACTGCTTCCAACTCCGACGGCATGTCGGCCCTCCTCAGGCCCCGCAACATCGTGCTCATCGGAGCGTCCGAGCGCGCTCCCCACGCGGCCGCGCTCATGCGCAACCTGTTCCGGTTCGGCTTCCCGAAAGAGAACATCTACCCGGTCAACCCGCGTTACGAGCGGCTTTTCGATCTGCCATGCCACCCTTCCGTGGGCGCGGTCCCGGGCGACGTGGACCTGGCGGTCATCGCCATCCCGCGCGACGGCACCGTGCAGGTCATGGAGGAATGCGCCGCCAAGGGCGTGCGCGCCGCGCTTACCGTGGCCACGGGCTTCGGCGAGTTCGATGACACGGGCCGGAAGTACCAGGCGGAGCTGTCCCGCATCGTGCGCGAGAGCGGCATCGCGCTGGCCGGCCCCAATACCCTGGGCTATCTGTCCCTCGAATGCGGCGCCGCGCTGTGGTCGTCGCCGCTCCCCGAACGCCTCACCACCGGGCCCGTGAGCGCGGTGTTCAGCAGCGCCGGCCTGCTCAACCTCTTCCTCAACACCGCCGCCGACCGTTGCTTGGGATTCCGCTACGCCATCGCGCCGGGCAACCAGGTGGGCGCGGGCTTCACCGACTACCTGCGGGCCGCGGTGGATGACGACGGCACCCGCGTCATCGTCGTGGTCATCGAGTCCATGAGCCGTCCCGAGGAGATGGCGGGCCTGCTGGACCTTGCGCGGGAACGGGAGAAAGTGGTGGTCGCGCTGAGACTCGGGCGTTCGCAGAAGGGCGGTCGCGCGGTCGCGTCGCACTCGGGCAACATGGCCACCTCGGGCGCGGTGTGGGACGGGCTCTTTCGGCAGAAGGGCGTCATCCCGGTGGACAACCTCGACCAGATGCTGGAAGTCACCGCCCTGGCCGTGGCGACCCCGGACCCCTACCGTCTGCCCGGCTCCGGCGGCGTCGGCATCGTCACCATCTCGGGGGGCGATTGCAGCTTCCTCGCCGATATCTGCGAGCGCAACGGCGTGGACCTGCCCGAACCCTCCGGCGCCACCTACGAGGCGCTGCGCAACTATTTCGACAAGGAGGGCTTCAACGGCAACCCCCTGGACATCGAGGAACTGCACTGGGCGAACCGGTCCGGTTATCTCGAATGCCTGGAAACGTTCATGGGCGACGACAACTTCGCGGTGATCTGTTGCCGCCTGAACCTGCCCAAGAGTCCCAGCGACCGGCTCACGCAGTTGTACCGGGAGTCGACGGCCGCGCTCCGGCGCGGCGGCAAACCGTTCCTGTTCCTTTCCCGGGCCAGCGAGCAACTCGACCGCTCCTGGTTCGAGTTCTTCGACGAGCTGCAGGTTCCCTTGCTGCTGGAGTACGAGAAATCGCTGCGCGCGGTGCGCGACGTCCTCGCGCTGTCGCGGGGTCGCTCAGGCGCCGCGGCCGAGGCGTCCGTGGCGGAGCCGGCGGAGACCGAGGCGCTGCGTCCGCTCCTCGCCGGGGGCGAGGCCTCCCACGCCACCGTACGGCGGCTGCTTCGGGCCTACGGCATCCCCATGGTTCCCGAGCGCCTGGCCGGCTCGCGTGAGGAGGCGGCGGAAGCCGCCGGCGAAATGGGGTTTCCGGTGGTGCTGAAGGTGGAGTCCACGGACTTGCCCCACAAGACCGAGGCCGGAGGCGTGCGGCTCAACCTGGCGAGCGCCGCGGAGGTGGCGCAGGCGTACGACCGGCTGCTGGAGGACGTGGGAAGGAACGCGCCCGGCGCTCGCATCGACGGCGTGCTGGTGCAGAAGATGGTGCAGGGTGTCGCCGAGGTCATCATCGGCACGTCGCGCACGCCGGATCTGGGAATCTGCCTCGTGTTCGGGCTGGGCGGCATCTACACCGAGGTGCTGAAAGACGTGGCGTTCCGGCTTCCGCCTCTGGGGTTGCCGGAGGCTCAAGACATGATCCGGGAGATCCGCACCTACCCGCTGCTCGCCGGAGCCCGCGGCCGGTCCAAGGCCGACGTCGCCGCCCTGGCGGAGGCCATCGTGGCGCTGTCTCGGCTGGCGCTGGACTATCGCGGTGAAGTGGACGAGATCGAATTCAACCCCCTCATGGTCCTGCCCGAGGGACAGGGCGTGCTGGCGGTGGACACGCTGGTGCGGTGTGCCGCGGGGGACTACACGTCTTCTCTCTGAAGGAGTGCCATCATGAAGATCACGGACGTACAGCTCGAGGCTCTGGAGTTGCCGTACACGAAGCCTCTCATCACCGCCACCAATCAGTTCTACTCGTCCAACGGTTTCCTGGTGAGCGTGGAGGCGGACTCGGGACACACCGGCTACGGCTATATCGACGTGTTTCCCAGGACCGGCGAGACCCCCGCTTCGGTCCGGTGCGCCATCGAGGAGATCATGCGCCCGCTCCTGGTGGGACAGCCGATTGAAGAGCTCAACCGGCTGAACAAGCTCATCAACTTCCGTATGGTGGACAACCGGCGCGCCAAGGGCGGCGTGGACATGGCCCTGTACGATCTGTTGGGCAAGTGCTACGGCGCGCCCCTCTACGTGCTCTTGGGCGGACTGGTGCGCAAGGAGATCATCGTCATCAAGATGGTGAGCGTCGGATCGCCGATGGAGATGGCCCGGGAGTGCCGCGAGCTGGTGAGCCAGGGCTACCGCGCGATCAAGCTCAAGGTGAAGGGCGAGGTGGGTCTAGACCTCGCGCGGGTGACCGCGGTGCGCGACGCGGTAGGGCCGGACATCTACATCAAGGTGGACGCCAACGAAGCCTTCGACGCCAAATCCGCCATTCGCATGGCCGCTGGCATGGCCGAGTTGGGGGTGTCGGTGTTCGAGCAACCGCTGTCCCGGCATCATGACGTAGCGCTCGCCGAGGTGAAGGCCCAGTCGAGCATCAAGATCGAAGCCGACCAGTCGGCAAGCGCGGTCCACGATGCCTTCAGGCTCATCCGCGACAACGCCTGCGATTCCATCAACACCGGCATCCTCAAGGCCGGCGGCGTGCAACAGACGCGGCAGATCGCCGACATGTGCGCGCTCACCGGGACCGATTGCGGCCTGAGCAACATCGCCGCCTGCATGGTGGGCGACGCCGCACTGCTGCACGTGGCCCTTAGCTCGCCGGGCGTGTCCGAGTTCTGCGAGATCGGCGAGTGCGAGGCCCTCACCGGCGACCCGTTCACGGGCATCAAGGTGGTGGACGGAAAGCTCGGCGTGCCGGAGGGTCCGGGGCTGGGAGTCACGAGAGCGGACTAGTGGCGCGGACCTCCGAGCAATGCGTGCCGGCCGATGGCGCGATGCGGGCGCGGGCGGGTTTCGAAACCCGCCCGTCCACCGTTTATCCCGGCTTCGTCCCCCGCTTCCCGTGGCTGGGCGGCGATCTCCAGACGCTCCGTTACTATTTCTTTCCTTGCAGCGAGGATCTGTCCGCGTGGCCGTCGAGGCGCCTGAGCTTCCCGCTGCCGGATGGGAGTGGTGATGTGCTCGTGGCCAGGCTGCATCGGCCGCACCACGCCACGGACCGGCCGCTGGTCATCCTCGTCCACGGGCTCACCGGATGCGAGGGCAGCTCGTACATGTTCGAGACCACACGCTCGTTCCTCGCCCGCGGATATCCCGTCATGCGCCTCAACCTCCGGGGTGCGGGTCCGTCGCGGGAGACCTGCCGCGGAAGCTATTGCGGGGGTTCGGGAGACAACGTCGCCGCGGTGCTGTCGGCCCTGGACATCGAGGAGGCGCGCCACGGGGTCGTGCTGATCGGGTTCTCCCTCGGCGGCACCGTGACCCTTCACTGTCTGGCGCGGCACGCGTGCGCGGTCCAGCCCATCTGCGCGGTAACGGTGTCGACTCCCCTCGACCTGGCGGCGGTGATTCACAGGTTGATGCGGCCGCGCAATGTTCTTTATCACCGGTGGCTGCTGGGGCGCATGAAGGATGCGGTCATCGCCGGCGCCTCCGAGATAACTCCGGGGCAAAAGGCGGCGGTCCTGGACGCGCGCAGCATCCGCGAGTTCGACGACGCCTTCACCGCGCCACACCACGGTTTTGCGGACGCCGACGACTATTACGCTCGTTGCTCCGCGACCGGATTGCTCGACCGCATCGACATCCCATTGCTGCTGCTTCACGCCAGGAACGATCCCTGGATACCGGCCGATCCCTACGTGGACATCGGCCGCGACACCCCACCCAACGTGACCCTGGTGCTCACCGGCGACGGCGGCCACGTGGGTTTTCACGCGCGCCACGGCGCCACGCCCTGGTACAACACGGTCATCCAGGCCTACCTGGAGACGCTGACGCACCCCATGGAGTGACCGCGCCATGTCCTCTTTCGGGGACGTCGATTGCATTCGCTTGAAGTATATAGGGCTGAAGAGCTAGACTGGTATACGGCTCGTTCAGGGAGGAGCAGATGACAGACATCCGCACTACAGACATCGCCGTGCTGGAACGGATTGCCGCGACACTTCGCCTGCACGTGGTCGAGATGGTCGCCCCTCTGGGGCAAGGCTATGTTCAGCAGGGCTTGGGCGCGGCGGATATCTTCACGGCGCTCTATTTCGCCGAAGCGCGGCTGGACCCGTCCGATCCCACGTGGCCGGACCGCGACCGGGTCTTCCTGACGACGGCGCACAACACCGCGATTTTCTACGCCGCGCTGGCCGAACGCGGATTCTTCGAGACGGACCGTCTCGCGACCTACTGCCAGGACGGCGCGGAGCTGGAGACGAACGCCTCGGAGCGGGTGGGGCCGTTCGTCGAGGCGACCTGCGGTTCCCTCGGCCAGGGACTGTCCGTTGCCGTCGGCACGGCCATGGCGCTCAAGCGGCAGGGCAGGTCCGCGCGCGTCTACGCGGTCCTGGGCGATGGCGAGATGCAGGAAGGTCAGGTCTGGGAGGCGGCGATGACCGCGGGCTCGTGGAAACTCGACAACCTGTGCCTTATTCTCGACTCCAATCGAATGCAGTCCGAAGGAAATGTGGACAACATCCTCACGCTGGAGCCGATTGCCGGCAAGATGGAGAGTTTCGGGTTTTCGGTGAGCAGGGTGGACGGCAACGACCTGGCGGCCCTGTTGGATGCCCTCGCCGCGGCGCGGGGAACCAAGGGCATACCGAGCTTCCTGATCGCGGAGACCCTCGTCGGGAAGGGCGTGTCCTTCCTGGAAGGGATGATCGCGCACCAGTTGCGCTTCCCGCCCGACATCGCCGCCGGCGCCGTTCAGGAACTGAAAGGAAGACTCGCGCCATGACCGGATCCCACCCCCTGTCGCGGTTGGAAGCGGCCGATTTCATCAACCGCTCGCAGCGTCCCATTCCCCGGTTTTACGGCGACGCGCTCCTGGCCGCGGCCCACGACGATCCCCGAATCGTGTGTCTGGCCGCCGACCTGGCCGCGCCCACCGAAACCGATATCTTCCGCGATACCTTCCCGGATCGCTTTCACAACGTCGGCATCGCCGAGGCCAACATGATCGGTCTCGCGGGAGGCATGGCGCGTTGTGGCGAGATCCCCTTCGTGCACACCTTCTGCGCGTTCGCCACCAGGCGTTGCTACGACCAGATCATCCTGCAGGCGGCCTACCCCAACCTACCCATCAAGATCGTGGGCTTCCTTCCCGGCCTCGCGACGCTGTTGGGCGTGTCGCACCAGGCGACCGAGGACGTGGCCGCGATGCGGGCGGTGCCGAACATGATGGTCCTCGAGCCATCGGCTCCCGAATATTTCGCCGCGGCCGTGCGACTGGCGCTCGAGCATGAGGGTCCGGTCTACCTGAGGATGAAGCGGCCGGAGACACCGCCCGATGGTCCGGTTGCGGCGCAACCGCTGGTGTCGGGCCGCGGCATCCTGCGCCGGGACGGCGCCGACCTCACGATCATGGCCGCCGGCCTGGCGGTGGCGGAGGCCGTGGCCGCCGCGGACCGGCTTGCCGCTGAGGGGATCGCCGCCTCGGTCGTCGACATGGCCTCGCTCAAGCCCTTGGACGCCGCGCTGGTGCTCGATCGCGCGAAGGCCACCGGCGCCATCGTCACCGCCGAGAATCACACGATCCTGGGCGGTCTCGGTTCCGCCGTGGCCGAAGTGCTGTGTGACGCGGGAATCGGAGTGCCGTTCCGGCGGGTCGGGGTCGCCGATCGCTTCGCCGAAGGGGGATCCACGCAGTATCTTTTCAAGAAATTCGGACTGGACAGCGCCGCTATCGTCGACGCCGCACGTGAGGTCGTGCGGAGGAAAGGCTGAGACAAGCGGGCAGGAGGATGCGTGATGCCGGATACCCGTACACGACCCAATATACTGATATTCTACCCGGACCAGATGCGGCACGATGCCATGGGGTGCGCCGGAAACCCGGTGATCAAGACGCCGAATATCGACCGGCTGGCCGGCGAGGGTGTCCACTTCCGGAACGCCTACGTGTCGTATCCCGTGTGCTGCCCCTTCCGTGCGTCGCTGTTCACCGGAAAGTACGCCCAGGGGCACGGCATGTACCAGAACCACTTTCCACTGAACGCCCGGCAGATCTTTCTGGCGCAGCTCTTGAAGGACGCGGGTTACCAGACCGGCTACATCGGCAAGTGGCATCTCGAAGGAGGGCCGAGGCCGGGGTTCGTGCCGCCCGGGGAACGCCGCTTCGGGTTCGACCACTTCGTCGGCTTCAACCGCGGCCATCACTACCTGCGGTCGATCTACTACAAGGACGACGGCCAGCCGTATCACTGTCCCCGCTTCGAGCCGGACTATCAGACCGACCACCTGATCGAGTTCATCGACGCGTCGGTCACCGAGGGCTCCGGCAAACCCTTCTTCGGTTTCGTGTGCTACGGGCCGCCGCACTTCCCCATGAACATGCCCGGGTACCTGCGGAATCTCTACAAGCCCGAGGAGGTCCCGTTGCCTCCCGGCATTCTCGGTCCCGAGGAGCGTGAGAAGGCGCGCAGGGATCGCCTGCAATTCGACTGCGCCGGCAACGTGAAGGCCGAATTGAGCAGCCATGCCGGCCATGGACACAAGACGCCGGGGGAGGCGGAGACGGAGGCGGAGGTGCGGCGGTTCATCGCCGAGTACTACGGCATGATCGCCAACATCGACCACAACGTGGGGCGGGTGCTGAACCGGCTTGATGCCCTGGACATCGCCGGCGACACGCTGGTGATCTTCCTGAGCGACCACGGCGACATGCTGGGCCAGCACGGCTACTACTGCGGCATCAAGAAGACCGCCTACCGGGCCGCCATGCAGGTGCCGTTCATCGTCCGTTACCCCGCCCGGTTCCCCGCGGGCGGCACCGCGGACTCGATGATCGACGTCGCCGTGGACACCATGCCGAGCCTGCTGGAGCTGTGCGGCGTTCCGGTGCCGGACCCGGTCAGCGGTGTCAGCTACCTGCCCCTGCTCGACGGCACGGCCGCGGAAACGCGTGACGCGGTGATGTACCAGTCCATGAAGATGCACGACGGCGACGTGTCGGAGTTTACGCCGGTCCCGGAGCGCGGCATCCGCACCGGCGATTGGCTGTACGTGCGCCAACCGACACGGCGCAAGCTGCTGTTCGACCTGCGCAACGACCCCGACGAACTGAACAACCTGGCCGAGGACGGGCAGTTCGGCGCGCTCATGGATGACTTCGACGCGCGCATCCGGGCCCACATGGAGCAGACCGGAGACGATTGGGACCTTGCGCTGGATTTCCCGCCCGAGAACTACCTCACTCAGGAAGAGGGCAGACGCTATCTCGATGAGCTTCTGCCGCGCGCCATCGTCGTCCCCTGACGTTCACCGGGCGGAGCGGCTCGTTGCGACCGATGAATTTCAAGCATTCGGTGACGGTTGAATCCGTCGATGCGTACCCGATCCGGGCCGCCGGCGGCGTGAGCCCGAACATGGCCCTCGGAGTCATGTCCACCCGTCCCGCGCTGCTCGTGCGCGTCCGGGATGACCACGGCTGCGTCGGCTGGGGCGAGGTGTGGGCGAACTTTCCGCCACGCGCGAATATCCACAAGGCGCAGGTCATCGAGGATGTGATCGCCCCTCGTCTGAGGGGGGTTGCGTTCTCCGAGCCGGTGGAAATCGACGCGTTCCTGCGAAGGGCATTGTCGACCTACTTCCTGCACGTCGGACAGAAGCGCGTCTTCGAGCACATCCTCGCCGGAATGGACGTCGCGCTCTGGGATCTTGTGCTCCGAAGCGCGGGGCGGACGTTCGCCGCGCACAGCGGCCTTGCCGAGGCCAGCGCCCCTACCTACGCCAGCTCGATCAATCCGCCCGACCTTGAACGGTTGATGCAACACCACGCGGAACGGGGCCAGTCGCAGTTCAAGCTGAAGCTGGGGTTCGATGACACCGCCGACCGCGCCTTCGTGCGGAAGGCCGCCGCCATCCGCCCGCCCGGCACACACATCATGATCGACAGCAACCAGACATGGGATGTGTCGCGGGCGGAGGCCATGCTCGGGTCTCTGGAGGAATTTGAGCCACTCTTCGCCGAAGAACCGATTCCGGCGGATGCCGGCTGCGCCGACTGGGAGCGTCTGGCGCAATCCACCTCGATCCCGCTGGCAGGGGGCGAGAACCTCTATGGAGTCGACGAGTTTCTGCGCATGGCGGATGCCGGACTGCGCTTCGTCCAGCCGGATGTTGCCAAATGGGGGGGCGTGAGCGGAGCCCTCGCGCTGGCGCGCGCGCTGCCGCCGGGCGTGGCGCTCTGGCCGCACTTCATGGGGACTTCCGTCGGCCAGGTGGCGGCTCTGTCGGTGGCCGCCGCGGTCGGTGCCACCGCAACCTGCGAAATGGACGTCAACGCCAACCCCCTGCGAACCGATCTATGCGGTGACATCCTGGGTATTCGCGACGGTCGCGTCGCGCTGCCGGACGCACCCGGTCTCGTCGTTCCGCCCGTCCGCGCGCGCCTCGAGGAGTTTCGGGAAGCACAGGCGGATTAGCCGGACGTGTCGGCCGTGAACTCCATCTCGAACTCCAGCACGTCGCCCGGATAGACGAGATTCGCCGAGTAGATCAACCGCCCGCGACGATCGAAGAACTCCCGAAATACGCGGAATACCGGCGAATTGACCTTGATTTGCAGGGCCTGCGCGATTTCGAAGTCGGCGTACGATATGGTCACCCGCTGGCGCGCGGAACCGATGGGGATTCCCATATCCTTGAGAACACGGACCACGATCTCGGAAGAGTACCGCTCCGGCGCCTGTTCATAAAGGGCGTTGTCCACGCGCAGGTCGACATGGCAGAAGGGTTTGCCGTCGAGCGAGTGGATCCGCTTCATGGTTCGATAGGCAACGCCGTTCTCGTCCGTTTTCTCGGCCTGGATATCCTCCACCAATACCGAGACCTCCAACTGGGCGACCATCGATTGAAGCTGGGACAGATCCGCGCGCATGTTCAGGGTCTGGCGCTTGGGAAGCTCCACCCGCTTGACGAACGTGCCGCGGCCCGAATGGCGTTCGATCAATCCCTCGGCTTCCAGCGCGTCCATCGCCTGCCGGATGGTCATGCGCGCCACGCCTAACTTTTCGGTCAACTCGCTCAGCGGCGGCAATTGCGCTCCCGGGACAAGGGTGCCAGCGAGGATCTGGTGTCGCAGCACCGCCGCGACCTCGGCGTGCAGCGGCACCGCCTCCCGCTTCATGGTGAGAAGGTTCATGTTGACCGGTTTCTCCTTGGTGTCCAAAGGTAGATCCGTGAGCTGCGCCTGAAACTGGTGTACGGCCGAGTCGAAGGAGGCGGCGCGGCATTCCCGAAAAAGGGGCTTGTAGAGGCCCGGTTTCACGGGAAGATGAGAAGCGCCCCGTCACCAAGGATAGGGAAGAAAAGGGTTCGAGTCCAGGGTTTCGGGACGAATGCCTCAGTCCTGGCGGTAAATCGCGGTCCGCCCCGCGGGAGCGTGTCACCGGCTCAGGATAATGGAGATCGTCCCCGTCATCACCGCGAAGGTGCCGGTCACGGTGCGGGCGTTGATGCGCTCGAGGCCGCGCAGGAAGACCACGGTGAGCATCAGGGTCCACAACGGAGTGGAGGCGACGATGGGGGCCACCGCCACGACCCGGCCGAGGCTCACGGCGACAAGGGACAGCAGCGAGGCGGCGGACTCGAACAAGCCCGACAGGATGAACGGAGCCACGGCCCGGCGGTTGAGCACGAACGACTCGCTGCGGAGGCGGACGGACACGTACGGACCCAGCGAGACGAAGGACACGACGGCCAGGATGGCGGCGAAGTAGAGGGGCTCGTTGGAGATGTCGAAGGCGATGCGCCTGATGGGGAAGGCAATGCCGGCGAACAGCGCCGCCAGGAGCGAGAAGATCCCTTCCCACCAGCGGTAGCGCAGCCCCGATTCTTCCGGTTGCCACGAGATAAGGGCGATGCCGCCCACCACCAGCAAGGTCCCGGCGATGATCCCCAGGCTCGCGTGTTCCCCCAGGAACACGATGGCGATGACGGCACTCCACAGCGGGTAGGTGTTGCGCAGGGGCTCGGCCCGGGATACGCCCAGGCGGTGAATGCCGGTCAACTGGAGCAGGCTCGTAGCGGTCTGCAGCACTCCCAGCCCGACGAACAGCAGCAGCGGCAGCCACTCGACGTGGGGAATCCCGCCCATAAGGGAGACACCGATCCAGAACACGACGGTGCGCAGGAAGAGCAGCACGCACGCCGCGGTGAGCGGGGAGGAGTGGTGCATCCCCATGCGCGCGGTGATGGAGCCCCCGGAGTAGAGGATGGCGGCGGCAAGGGCTACGAATTCGGCACGCACGAATTTCCTTGGGATGAGTCAATGACGGCTGCAGGTGCCGGGAGGAATAACGGCGGCGTGCAAGGTCCCGGCCGGTCCTCTTCATTTCTCCGCTCAAGATCCAGGTCATCCGCGGGCGAGCACCTCCCGGACGCCATGGCGAAGACGATGTCGGCGGGCACACGGGCGTGCCAATGGATATTATCGACGGTTTCCGCGGCCATCACGGCATGGGCAAACGCTTCGCGTGCCGGCCCCTTGCAACGATCCCGTCTCCATCAGCGCCTCTACGATCCTAACGATGCTCTCGGTGCGGTTGCGCGACCATGGTCATCCCGCCCGCGAGGGGTTTCCATGTGGCACGATCACGCATGGTTTAACCTCCTACAGGATGCCGTGTTTCGTTATGAACCACCTCGGAGCGTCTTGCAAATGGGTATCGTTGCGAACCCGTCGAAACGGGAGCGCGGGTTGTGAGGTGGTCCTGGTTCGTTGGACAGGAAGGCGGCCGAGATAAGGTGTATTCCCGACGTTCGATCATGCCGCCAGGGTCCCGTTTAACACGTCTTCGTGTTCCGATGGAACTGGCAGAGGGGCGGGCGGGTTGTGAGGTCCGGCCTGCCGCTGGAGTCCTCGTTCGTAGGCCTCCGCCGGGGTGGAGCCGGCGAGGGGGGAATGAGGCCTTTGGTTGTTGTAGAAGGCCACCCACCGGGCGATGACCCGCAGGGCCGCCAAGCCGTCCGAGAGCTCGTGCAGGTAGACAGCCTCGTACTTGAGGGAGCGCCACAGGCGCTCGATGAAGATGTTGTCCATGCACCGGCCCCTGCCGTCCATGGAGATGGCAATGCCGGCGTCCTTGAGCACGGAGGTGAACTCCAGGCTGGTGAACTGGCTGCCCTGGTCGGTGTTGAAGATCTCGGGAGGACCGTAGCGTTCCAGAGCCTCTGAGAGGGCCTCGACACAGAAGCGGGCATCGAGGGTGTTCGACAGCCGCCAGGAGAGCACCCGGCGGGTGGCCCAGTCCATGACCGCCACCAGGTACAGGAAGCCCTTCTGGACGGGGATGTAGGTAATATCTGCGGTCCACACGTGATTGGGCCGTTCGATGGCGACGCCCTTGAGCCGATAGGGATAGACCCCGGTGCTCGGGGTGCGGTCGGGTGGTCCGCGGCGCCTGGTAGATGACCTGGAGCCCCATAAAGGGCATCAGACGCCGCACCCGGTGACGACCCACTCGGACTCGCTCCCGCCACAGATGGCGGACCATCTGGCGGCTGCCGTAGAAGGGGTACTCCAGGAACAGCTCATCGATCCGGCGCATCAGCGCCAGATTCTCCGCGCTCTCGCCCTTGGGCCGTGGTACACGGAGGATCGACTCACTCGAAGCAGATGGCATTGACGGCTCAAGCTGAGCTTGGGATGGCTCGATCATCGCCCGGCGCTTCTCCCGGCTCACCACTTGAGCCCTTTGGCCAAGAAATCCCGCTTCACCGTCAGCTCCCCGATCTTCGCGTGCAGGTCCCGAATCTCCCCCACGTGGTCCCCAGTTGCCCGCTCGGCCCCCTTCGTGAAGACCTCCTTCATCCCCTCCACCGCCCGCTGCTTCCACATGGTCACCTGGTTCGGATGAACCTTGTGCCGCACAGCGATCTCCTGGATCGTCTTGTCCCCGCGCAGCGCCTCCAGCGCCACTTTCGCCTTGAACTCCCCGCTGCACCTTCGTCGTGTGTTCTTTGCGTATCCCCCCCTAAGTCGGTGGAATACACCGTTGCAACCTGTCCGTTTTTCTGGGACCACCTCAATCCGCGCTGGCCCTGTGCGAAACGCGCGAGCTGAACAGTTGCCGCATCCGTGACACTTTCTGCAACGAAAACTAGAGTACGAGTCTTCAGCTGTGGTTCAGGGGTGCATGTCAATCTTGTTCCCCTGAGTAGGGAGAAGCATCCAGAAAGGAGGACCACAATGTTCCGAGTCTATTCAACCGTGCTGTTTTGTCTTGTTGTTCTAGGCACTTCGGTTTCTGCGGCGGAGGTCAACCCACCTGCGGCGGAGGTCAACCCACCTGCGGCGGAGGTCAAGCCACCTGCGACGACATGTGTCGAGGCGTGTGCTGAAGTTGCCAAGAAACTAGCCGAACAGGAGCAAAGATCGGCCCAAAGCCGTCAATACGAGACTGGTGCCTCGGAAGCCACCGCCGCGAGCCAACCCGCACTCGTCCCGAATCAGATCCTGGACTTCCTCGGCAAATGTCTGTTGACGCTGTGTCCGTAGCTTTAGCAAATTTACGG